>CAZMDM010000566.1:0-3336 GCA_964564775.1 uncultured Desulfonema sp.
TTTTAGCAGGTTGAAGGGCTGTTGTCAATTTTTAGTTTCACATCCGTGATTCAACCGGCATATGTTGCTTTGACCCTTGCCAAATCATACGGAATAGGTTAATAATTTCAAATTAACCTGAAAGGAATATGAAAACTGAAAAATAAGCACACATTTTTTCTCGGAAATGAATTTCCGGGCTATTGTGTGCCGTCCCTTCGGGATTTTTTATCGTATCTCTTTGTGCTGATGTTATTCAGATTTGATATACGCAAGCCGGATTTTCAATTGTCGGCAATGCAGAATTGCAATAAACAACTATGAACCTGATCGTAAAAAGGAATGATTGCACCATGACATCGTTCAACATACACCTTAGCGGATTCGGCGGACAGGGCATCAGGCTGTTAAGCAAAATTCTGCTCAGAGCCGCAGATCATGCGGGTCTGACCGTCAAAGGCGTGGATACATACAGGCTTGTTTGTACAGCGGGGCGGAATTGTGGTAGCACAGATCAGAATCGGCAGCAGAGTTCACAATCCACTGAAATTCCGAATAATTCAGGCATTATTTATGCCAACACAAAAACGAAGTCAGAGTGCTGTATCAAAAGGTGAATCCCGTGAAAGCAGATGATGACCATCGTTTCAATCTCTTGTGCGATTTAAGCGCATTATCCGATCTTCTGGCAGAAACCTCCGATATCGAAGGGTTTCTTCAGCGCACTGCCGAAATGGTTGCCCATCATATGGAGGCTACGGTCTGCTCCGTGTATCTTTATGACGAAGCCGCAAATGATCTGGTGCTGAGAGCTACCATCGGCTTGAATCCCGAAGCAGTGGGCAAAATTCGGATGAAGCCCGGCGAAGGACTTGTGGGATCGACATTTGAAACCCAGCAGCCAGTCAGAGAAGCCTCTGCCAGCCTAAATCCCAAATTCAAATACTTCGAAGAAGCCAACGAGGAAGGGTTCGAATCGTTTTTATCGGTGCCGATTCAGCGGGGCTTGCAGCGTATCGGGGTTCTGACAGTTCAGCATCAGAAACGCAATTATTTTACCGAAAGAGATGTGATGGCGCTCAGAGCTTCCGCGTCCCAGCTTGCCGGAGCCATTGAAAATGTACGTCTTCTGATCGGGCTTCAGCCTACGGACAGCAGTGCAAAAGATATATCCGACAAGCCTCTGTTTATCAAAGGAGATTCAGCTTCCAAAGGATACGCGTTCGCGCCTGCGGTGGCATTGCGGAAAAGCCATACGGCATTGCTCACTGCGGAAAGCGATACAAAACACAGCTATTCGCTTCAGGAGTTTCAGCGCGCGATCCGGCAGACCTCCGAGCAGCTCAGAAGTTTTCAGCAGCGTCTGGCAGAACGGCTGCCGGAAAGCGCGTCTCTGATTTTTACCGCGCATTTTATGATCTTGAAAGATGCTCAGTTCATCGGCAAGATTACCCGGCAGATCGAAAGCGGCATACCGGTTACCGATTCGATCAAAGCGGTTACCCGGCATTATGCGGATTTGTTCGATAAGAGCCCCCATGCGTATATTCGTGAAAAGATCAATGATATTCATGATTTGTCAGGACGGATTCTGAAAAATCTTTACAGACATGCTTCTGATGAATCCGTAATCAGCGAAGGCAGAATTGTAATTGCCAGAGAATTGTATCCTTCCGAAATACTGAAATTGGCTTCCGAAGATGTGAAAGGCATTATTCTGGTCAGAGGCGGCGTTACATCGCATGTCGCGATTCTTGCCCGCTCATTGCAGATTCCGATGGTGATTGCCGACCGCCCCGATCTGCTTAATCTTCCCGAAGAAACGCCGGTACTGCTGGACGCGGATGTGGGCAATATTTATGTCCGTCCCGGAGAGCGGATTATCCGGCAATTCGAAGAAGGGCAGAAACTCAGGCAGACAGCGGGAATTGTCAGAGAGGTTATGTCGCAGTTCACTCAGACCAAAGACGGAAAACGGGTGTATCTGCTGGCAAATATCAATCTGCTCAGCGAGCTTCCTCTGGCAAAAGAACTGAACGCGGAAGGCGTGGGGCTGTATCGCACGGAATTTCCCTTTCTGATCCGTCCGAATTTCCCATCCGAAGAAGAGCAGTATGTGATTTACAAACGTCTGTTCGATGAGATGAAAGACCGGGGGGTGGTTACGATCAGAACGTTAGACATCAGCGGAGATAAAACTCTGGCATATTCCAATGCCATGAATGGAGCAAATCCGGATCTGGGGCTTCGCTCAATCCGCTTTTCTTTGCGGCATCGGGATATTTTCGAGCAGCAGATTCGGGCAATTTTGCGCGCAGGCGCTCAGGCGGACAATATTCGAATTCTGTTTCCCATGATTTCTTCGATTGACGAATTCATCGAAGCCAAAAAAGTGGTCATTCATTGTCTGAGCCAATTGAAAGAACAATCCCTGCATCATCATCTGTCTCCAGAAATCGGCATGATGGCAGAACTTCCCGCGATTGTCGAAATCGCGAGAGAAATTGCTCAGGAAGCGGATTTTATTTCTGTGGGAACCAATGATTTTGTCCAGTACATGATCGCAGTTGACCGCAGCAATGAGCAGGTGGCGGATTATTATTGTTCTCATCATCCGTCTGTGCTGCGAGGGCTTGCCAGAATTACCGAAGCTGCCAATGCTCAGAAGACAGATATTACCGTATGCGGAGAAATGGCACATGAGCCTCAGTATATTCCGTTTTTACTGGGAATCGGGGTAAGACATCTGAGCGTTGATCCCAAATACCTGCCTGCGGTGCAGCAGCAGATTGCCGATCTGACGCTTTCCGAAGCCGAAAACTATGCCAAAAAGCTGCTTGCGGAATCCACGCTGAAAGGGACGCTTAAAATTCTGAATCAGGTAGGCAATGGCGGATAATTGGCAGGAAACTCTGAGACTGTACAGTTTTTCCGATGCCTGTCATATATTTAGGAGTTACGCAGTTGGATTGCAGACCCTTGAATTCATTGGGTGTTGTCAAAGCCTGCTCTTAATAAAATCAGCAGGTTGAATTTCAACTGTGTAACTCTTAACAGAAATAACTACCAGTCAAATTTGAACGACTATCCGGAATTTTATTTCTGACAGAGATTTATGTCACAGGAATTCTATTTTCTTCAGGATAGATAAAAGCGAATATGATTCCTGTTGAAACAAAGTCGTGAACCTGTTATAGACAAGCGACTACAATAGACCTCCAAAGTTCGTTTCTATGCCCCGAAATCAATTTCAGGGCTATAAGCTCAAGCCGGCTTAAGCAGGCTTCGGTTTCTAGCCGGGCGATTTATCGCTCGGCTGAACAGTTTTGAAAGAAGTCTAATCAAATAGGCAGGGAA
>CAZMDM010000567.1:0-3092 GCA_964564775.1 uncultured Desulfonema sp.
AAATAAGACTGCAATGCAAAATGACCTATTGAAAATACATGATCCCGTTACTGTTCCGGCTTCAGTCATTTCCTCGAATTGTATGGCAATCACTTCCGACAGATTTTTTCTGGCTTCCTCGGCAGTTTTGCCCTGAGAAACAAAATCGAGTTCGGGACATCGGGCAACAAAATATTTCCCCTTGTCGGTGATTTCAATTGTTATATTCAGTTGCATGACAATTTTTCCTTTTCTTTCTGTTCTGAGGCAGCGAAAACTTCTGAAGGCAGAGGTTCACCGAGTTTGAACGGTCGGGTGTATATTTTCCGTTTTAAATAGCTGTCAAAACTGCCTGACGCCGGGATGAAATGCAGGTCTGACAGATAACAAGATATTATCCATAAACAACTCTCGGCAAAATGAACACATCATACTCATCCTCAATCCTGATACATTCTTTATGAGACATATCCAAAATCTCTTCTTTTGAAAGGAATCCGGGAATCGCTATTTCCACTGCAAAATCTTCATCTTCGTAGGGAAAAACCGATCTTACTCTGATTCCCGAATAATGCTTTCTGAGAGAATCCGCCAATTTCATAAAATCTTCTTCTCTGTCTTTATTTATCTGCAATGTCTGATACATCTTATTTCCCTCCGTTTTCTTCTATGAACATTATCAGTTCTTTCACAATTTTTATAGAATTTTCAGCCTGATATTCATCTATGCCTTCAGCATCATAATCACTTTTGATCCGATAGGAATAAAGCCTTCTCAATGGCAGTCGTTTTTCTTCCAAGAGTCCGGGACCGGTTGCAGCATGTTCGGGTTTCAGCCAGTAACCTCTGACAAAATGCTTGATAATTGCAAGGTGTCGCCACTGTCCCTCTTCCGGTTCGCCCAAAACTGCCCACATTGCCTGATATGAGGCATAATAAGCTCTCGAAACACAACTATTGAATCTCTTTTGGTAAAACAGTTCCGTTGCATCATCAAGATATTGTTTGGCAAAATATAAACGATTCTCAATCATGATAATATTTTAACTTGCTATTTTCGGATTGTCAAGCGCAAGTCAGGCAGCGAACCCTCTCCAAGCATCCGCTGCCCCAAATTCCTCTTAACACTTAACACTTACCACATAACACTCAGCCTAAACCACCGCCCGCTCACCCAAGTTGCCGTAACGATGATAATTATTGCAGATGCTCTGCTCTCGGAAGTAATTGAGCAATTCAATCCGCCCTTCCATGACCACTTTGTTTCGGGCAATATAAAATCCGGTCTGTGCTGCTGCTTCGAATACCGCATCCGGCACCCGATCCTGAGCCGCATAGCGGATACGCCCCACAGACGGCATCATTTCGATAATCTGCTCATCGGAATGCGTTTCAATCCTCGTTTCTCCTCTGAGTCTTCTGCCTTCTCTGGCTTTGAGAAATTCCGTTACCGGATTGCTCAGTCCCGGCGGGATACTTAAGATCGGCGTACATCCCGAAATCTTGCACGCGGCAATTCTTGCCAAGACATCGAACAGACTATCATTTTCATGCACCCGGATCACGACTTTACCGATGGGAATATAGCGGAAAATATTGTCCTGCCCCCGCAGATGGAAGTAATCTTTGGGCGTGGAAAATTCCTGTTCCCATTGATACAGATAACTCTTGATCGCATACACAGTCTTTTCTACATCGCCTTTGAATGCGCCCATCTGTCCGGCTCTGAGCTTCCATTCCAATGCGAGCCTGAGCAGAGGATAATCATCTCGGATCGCGCCGATATGCGGAGAAGCCTTTTCATCGAAATCCATGAATTGGCAGACATAATTGGGACCGCCTGCTTTGATGCCCGCACCCAGAGCGGATTTTTTCATGCCTCCGAAAGGCTGACGCAGAACAATGGCGCCGGTGGTGCCGCGATTGATATAGAGATTTCCGGCTTCGATGCCTTTTTTCCAGACATCAAGCTCACGTTTGTCAAGGCTTTCGATGCCGGAAGTCAGACCATAGCCGGTGCTGTTGACAAGCCCAATCGCGTGATCCAAATCTCTCGCGCACATCACCCCCAAGACCGGACCGAAAAATTCCGTAGTATGCGTATAACTTCCCGGTTTGACGCCCCATTTGATGCCAGGAGTCCATAGATACGGATTGCAGTCAAGATTCCGAGGCTGAAGCAGCCAGAACTCGCCTTCTTCAAGCTCATGGATCGCGCGTTCCAGATCCCCTCTGGGCGGCGCAATCAGCGGACCCATTTTGTTCTGGAATTCCCAAACAGAGCCGACCGAATAGCTTTTTGCTGCATCTGCCAGCTGACGTTTGAAATTCGGATCATCATACACTTCTTTTTCCAAAATCAGCAAAGAGGTTGCCGAGCATTTCTGTCCGCAATTGCCGAATGCCGAATGCAGAATATTTTTGATTGCCTGATCCCGATCTGCCATTGCCGTAACAATGGTCGCATTTTTACCGCCGGTTTCCGCAGCCAGAAAAACTCCGGGACGCTGCTTGAGAATACTCATGCCGGTATCTGTGCCGCCGGTAAAAATGATAAAATCAATCTCCGAGTGATTCGTCAGTTTTGCACCTGTGCCGGAGCCGGAACATGGCACAAACTGCAAGGTGTTTTTGGAAACGCCTGCATTCCAAAAGCATTGACACAATGTCCATGCGGTCAGAACTGCCGATGAAGCAGGCTTGAAAATCACGGTGTTTCCTGCTGCCAATGCTGCCACAATGCCGCCGCAGGGAATGGCGATTGGAAAATTCCACGGAGAAATGACCAATCCAACGCCCCGACCTTTGCAGGTTATGCCTTTGAATTCATCGAACACTCTGGCAGAATATGGGTAATATTCTGCAAAATCAATTGCTTCGGAAACTTCCGGGTCTGCTTCGGTGAAGATTTTTCCGGTATTGGCAGCGGCCGCGCCGATCAGATCTCCGCGATGACGCCGCAGTTCGACAGCCACTTTGGACAGAATTTCATGCCGCTCTTTCATGCTCTTATTGCGCCATCCGTCCGGGTCTTGTTTGGCAGTTCTGACCGCAAGTGCAATATCTGCCTCATTGGCAAGGGTGTATCGAGCCACGCAGACATTATCCTGATA
>CAZMDM010000568.1:0-15581 GCA_964564775.1 uncultured Desulfonema sp.
TAAGCTCAAGCCTGCTTAAGCAGGCTTCGGTTTCTAGCCGGGCGATTTATCGCTTGGCTGAACAGTTTTGAAAGAGGTCTAATAAAAAATTGATTTTATTAATAAAATCAGAATAATACAAAATCAAGCGCGTAACTCATACAAACTGTTTCTAATTTTTTTACAACTTCGTACCATGAGTTCGTCCTTATTATGTCAGTTACAATTGCCCATATCCGAAAACATATCTCCGAATGGTTCGCCCGGCATCAGCGGCAGCTTCCTTGGCGAAATACCGGCAACCCGTATCATATATGGGTATCCGAAGTGATGCTTCAGCAGACACGGGTCAAAACGGTTATTCCCTATTATCTGAAATTTATTGAATATTTCCCGGATATTTCTTCTCTTGCTTATGCGGATGAGCAGGAGGTTCTCAAACTATGGGAAGGGTTGGGCTATTATGCCCGCGCACGAAATCTGCACAAAGCTGCCAAAAGCGTTGCCAAGCAGCATAATGCCCGGATTCCTTCGGATTGGCAGACATTTCGGAAACTGCCGGGTGTCGGAGACTATATCGCGTCTGCGGTGCAGAGTATCGCATTCAACGCACCATACTCGGTAACAGATGGCAATGTGAAGCGGGTGATTGCGAGATTGTTTCAGGCAGAGGAAGAAGTCAATCACAGCAAAACAGCGCTATTCTATGCTCGGACAGCGCAGAATCTTCTGGATACGGAACATCCGGGAATGTTCAATCAGGCAATGATGGAATTGGGGGCAATGATATGCACTCCGAAACATCCGTTGTGCTGCCAATGCCCTGTGGAAAAATTCTGCATCTGTCGTCAGAATCGCACCGTATCGGAATATCCCAAACGCATCCAGAAATTGCCTGTGCCTACTTATCGTGTTGCCTGCGGTGTAATCTGGAAAAAGGACAAACTGCTCATTACCCGGCGAAAACCTGACGGACTTCTCGGCGGATTATGGGAATTTCCGGGTGGAAAAATTCAGGAAAACGAAACCACGGAACAAGCCTGTATCAGAGAAATTCGGGAAGAAACCGGACTTGAGGTAATTATCGAGTTATTCCTGAGTCATATCCGACATGCCTATACGCATTTCAAAATCGTGATGGATGTGTTCTGCTGCCGCTATGTTCGCGGGACTGTGATGCTCCGGGATGCTGTGGATTACCGATGGATCAATCCTGAAGATATTGGGCAATACCCTTTTCCCAAAGCCAATCATAAATTTATTCATCTGATCCGTCCATCAGGCAGTGGATAGCCATCTGATGCTAATCCATCCATGACCTTTTACAGGAAAGAAGCCTCATAAATTGCCTTTGAGCATTTCCAGCGCATGATCCAGCGTGGTCTGAGTCATGGTAATGCCGCCCAGCATTCGGGCAATTTCTTTCACCCGTTCATTCTGATCCAGAGGTTCGATTTGGGTGCGGGTTCTTCCGTCCTGCACATTTTTGGAAATCCGGTAATGATGATCCCCGAATCTGGCAATCTGCGCCAAGTGCGTGATGCAGATCACCTGATGATATTTGGAAAGCGCGGACAGCTTCTGCCCCACCACTTCGGCAACCCCTCCGCCGATTCCCGCGTCCACCTCGTCGAACACTACCGTTCCCACAGATTCGGTTTTGACCAGAATTGCCCGAAGTGCCAGCACCACGCGGGATAATTCGCCGCCGGATGCGATATTTGCCAAAGGTTTCACCTCTTCGCCCACATTGGTGGAAATCAGAAAGGTTGCGCTGTCAATGCCGGTTTCGCTGATACTCCTACCGTTGTGCGACAGATACGGAGACGAATCAAGCCTCAGAGGGATCGGAGCAAGCTGAATCTGAAAACAGGCTCTGCCCATTTTCAGCGAAGAAAGCTCCGCCTCGACAGACCGGCTCAGAGTTTCCGCGGTTTTCTTTCTTTTTTCAGAAAGTTCAGAGGCAACTCGGGACAATTCGGCATGTTTCTGTTCAAGCTCTTTTTCAATGTTGCCGATATCTTCTGAAAGATTTTCAATGCCGGACAATTCGGCTTTTACCGTATCGAGATGTACCAGAACCGATTCCGTTGATCCGCCGTATTTGCGCTTGAGTTTTCGGAGCATGTCCAATCGCTCGTCAACCTGCTCGATGCGCTTTTCATCGATGCGGATATTGTTCAGATAGCTTCTCAATCCATCCACAATATCTTCGATCTGAAACTTGGTATCCGCGATGCTTTCTGCTTTGGAACACAACTCGGGATCAATCTGGCAGGCTTTTTCCAGACGCTTTCTGACTTCGGCAAGCCGCTCCACAATGGCATTCTGCGCGCTGTAAAGCTCCTCGATACCGCTATACACTGCATGATACAGCGTTTCCGAATTTTTCAGCAGCAGCATTTCCCGCTCAAGTTCCGCATCTTCTCCCGGATGAATATCCGCGTCTTCGATTTCCTGTTTCTGATACAGCAGCAGTTCCATACGCTCGGTATGGCGCTGTCTGGCAGTATTCAACTCGGACAGTTTCTGAAGCAGAGGCTGAATATCCTGATACAGTCTATGAACCTTTTCCCGAAGCGGCATCAGTCCGCCGAACTGATCCAAAATCAGCAGATGCTGGTCTTCATCGAGCAATCCCTGATGCGCGTGCTGACCCGAAATACTTGCCAGATTTTCGGTAATCAGATTCAGGGTTTTCATGGTTGCCGCAGAGCCGTTGATATAAATCCGATGCTTTTCGTTTCTGGCAATAATTCTTCGGATCACCAGCCCCTCGGATTGATCGAATCCGTGTTCTGCCATGATTTCCCCGGCTCGGCTGCCCAAAGGAATATCGAATACAGCTTCAAGTTCCGCATACTCCGCACCGGTTCGGATAAATCCGGAACTGGCACGGCTTCCCAGAAGCAGGTTCACCGCATTGATGATAATGGATTTCCCCGCGCCGGTCTCACCGGTCAGAATGGTCAGCCCGCTTGAAAAGCGGATATTCAGATCGTCAATAATGGCAAAATTTTTGATTGAAAGTTCGGAAAGCATGTCATATTATGGCAAAATATCGGCAGATTGTAAAGAGCGGTAAAATTTTTTATGCAATATTTTTCAGGGTTACGCACAATGCTTTTTTGCGTAAGTTCTGAAATTATTGGTTCTCTGGTAATTTGTGGGGTAGTCATATAACGGACTGGAAAGCTCACTTAATCCTGCTCTCACAACCATTACGGCATCCACATTCAGGCGTCTTCCGAAGTCATCAGCAACTTATATTTTCTCGCTCCGAATCCACTGATTGACATCGGAATACTTTTCTGATAGACAGCCGTATTGTCAGAGGGGGTTACCTCTTTTATTTTACAAAAAAATCGAGGATCAAACAGATGGAACAATACTCATTCACCGAACCTGTCAAAGAAAGCGCATTTCCGATTGCCCGTCCCGGTTTTACCTTTATCATCGGTGCCGGATTTGCTACAGCCGTATTTGCAGTTCTGGATATCGACGAACTCGCGCTGCTGAGTCTGCTGGCGACATTCTTCCTGTGCTATTTTTTCAGAGACCCGGACAGAGTGATTCCCAAAGGTAACAATCTTCTGGTATCGCCTGCTGACGGCAAAATAATTCTGATTCAGGAAGCAGCAGCAGATCCTTTCGGAGAAGTTCAATGTATCAAACTCAGTATTTTTATGAATGTATTCAATGTGCATGTCAACCGCGTTCCGCATGAAGGGACTGTCAAAGACGTTCAATATCATCCCGGAAAATTCTTCAATGCCAGTTTGGATAAGGCATCGTCAGACAACGAGCGCAATGCTGTATTGCTCGAAACAGACAGCGGACACCGGATTTGTTTTGTGCAGATTGCCGGACTGCTTGCACGGCGGATCATCAGCAATCTCCGGAAAGGCGATGTCGTGGCGCGGGGACAAAGATTCGGTATTATTTGTCTGGGATCGCGTTTGGATCTGTATCTGCCCTTGGAATCCGAGATCAGGGTTCAGCTCGGAGATAAGGTCAGTGCAGGAACAAGCGTGCTGGCAAATCTTCCTGTTCGTTGAGCGATAATTAACGGCTCTCTTCTGATATTTTGCGGGCTGGCAGCCTTTCGCGAACTCGCCTTGCTCGATGAAATCATCCTGCAACAAGAATCAATCCCTATTTTCTTTTGCCTATCAAAATAATTATCCAATAAAATTAAAATGATAACCTAACAAAAACTTTGATCGTTCTCAAGCAGCTATTGACCTTCATCGTACAAATATGAGAATATCTGTCTGTTAATTTCGGATTATCTTGTGATAATCTATGTTATACCATAAAGGAGGTATTCCGATGATGCACATAAAAACAGGTATTTATATGATAACGGTGATCTGTATGATTGCAGCAAATACGATTGCAGCACAGGTTATGAGTGTACAGGTAAAAAGCGGACAGGTTCGCTCAACGCCGTCGTTCATGGGCAAAGTTGTGGCTGATCTGACGTATGGGGATCAGGTGATAACGGGCGAAGAACAGGGCGGATGGCTCAAAGTTCAGGTTCCGGGCAGAGGCATAGAAGGATGGATGCACAATTCCGCACTTTCCGCCAAAAAAATCGAACTCAAAGCCGGTTCTGCCAATGTCAAACAAACCGCGAGCGGACAGGAACTGGCTTTGGCAGGCAAAGGATTCAACAAGCAGGTGGAAAACGAATTCAAGGCAAAACATCCGAATATGGATTTCCGGTGGATTGATCAGATGGAGCGGTTTCAGGTAACTCCGAATGAGATGCAGAAATTCTTAGAACAGGGAGGTCTGCGATGAACCGAAATATTTATATTTTTATTGCAATTACAATGATTTGCAAGATTATATCCGGCTGCGCTCAGATGGACAGCCTTACTCAGGCTGCCGCATCGGTTGCCGCATCCACCGGCGTAATCACTCAGTCTCAGGCAGATTCGATTGCCAAAACCGGCAGCGCGATTAGCAAATCATTCGAGGATATTACGCCGGAACAGGAATATTATATCGGACGAACCATCGGTGCGGTGGTGATCGGCAGGTATCAGCCATACCCGAATCAGAGTGTCAACCGTTACATCAATCTTTTGGGACAGACGCTGGCTCAGGCATCGGATCGCCCGGAGACCTTCGGGGGCTATCATTTTCTGGTCTTGGACAGCAATGAGATCAATGCGTTTGCCGCACCCGGAGGGCTGATCTTTATCACACGCGGCTTGCTCCGATGCTGCAAAAATGAAGACGCGGTTGCTGCGGTTCTGGCGCATGAGATTGCTCATGTTCAGCTCAGACACGGGCTTCAGGCGATCAATAAATCCAGAATCACCACCGCATTGACCACCATCGGCATGGAAAGTGCCAAAACATTTGCCAAAAGCGATGTGGCAAAACTGACATCGGTATTCGAAGATTCGATTTCGGATATTACGCAGACATTGGTCAACAACGGCTATTCTCGGTCGTTTGAAAAAGATGCGGATAAGGGCGCTGTAACGATTCTGAAACGGGTCGGATATGATCCGAATGCGCTGGTGGAAATGCTTCAGGTCATGCAGACGCAGTTGAAGCCCGGCGGCACGGATTTTGCTAAAACCCATCCGTCTCCCAAAGACCGGATAAGCGCGATTCAGAGCAGTATCGGTGATTTTCGTCCGGTCGAGGCTCATGCTGCCAGACAATCCAGATTTTCCGAAGCTTTGGGAAATATTTAGGCAATGTTTTCCAACAAAGCCTTACACACTGCCGGACTCGGAATGGCAGGAGCGATGATTGCTCTTGCCATCTGGCTGATGGGATGGGACAGTTTCTGGGAAGCCAAAACTTGGGATTGGCGGGTGAGGCTTTTGTCGAAACCGGGGAAAGCGACCCATGAGATTTGCCTGATTCTGCTGGATCAGAACAGTCTGGACTGGGGAAAGACTGAAAACGGCTGGTCGTGGCCCTGGCCCCGGGAAGTGTATGGCGTTATCATCAATTTCTGCAAACGAAGCGGTGTGAAATCTCTGGCAACGGATATTTTATTTACCGAACCGTCTGCTTATGGCGTTGAAGATGATCTGAAACTGGGAGGTGCAATTGCGGATTTCGGCAAAGTTGCCGGAGCCGTGTTTATCGGACAGGAGAATACCACATTTCCCATTCCCGAAGTGGCAAAAAGTATCCGGCTTCTCTGCAATGTCCGAATGCTGCCGGACCCTGACGGTATTTATCGCCGAATGCCGCTATCCGAAATTTTTGAAGATAAGCCTGTGCCGTCTTTGGGAATCGGAGCGTATCTGAGCGCATTGCCTCCTTCTCAGGATATTCAGGCAGAACTGAAAGCAATTCATATGGCTGTTCCCAAAGATCGTCGCGGCAATGCGATTTTACGCTATCGGGGAGATGTGGGAACCCATACGGCATACAGCGCGGCAGCAATTATTCAATCCGAGCTTCGGATATTGTCAGGAGAGCAGCCTGTCATTTCTCCTGACGTATTGAAAGACAAATATGTGTTTCTGGGATTTTCCGCGCCGGGCTTGTATGATCTGAGACCTTCGCCGGTCAGCGGCGTTTTTCCGGGTGTGGAAGTTCATGCCACGCTGCTGGATAATTTTTTATCTCAGGATTTTATCCGCACCATGCCCCGCCGGATCACAGCTATTCTGATTTTTATCATCGCTTATGTCGGAACGATTTCGATTTCCGTATTGAAAAACCCGGTGAGCATTGTGATGGGAAGTTTCCTGAATCTGAGCGCGCCGATACTGTTATCGCTATGGGCATACACCGAAGGATGGTGGATGCCGGTCGTGGTTTGTGAAATTGCATCGGGTTCCGCGATGCTGCTCAGCCTTGCCGTGAGTTATGCTACCGAAGGCCGTCAGAAACGCTTTATCAAACAGGCGTTTCAGCAATATTTAAGCCATGAAATCATAGAACAACTGATTCAGAATCCCGCGTTGCTCAGACTGGGCGGACAACGGAAAATGATCTCGATTTTCTTTTCGGATATCCAAGGGTTTACATCTGTTTCCGAAAAGCTCGAACCTGAAGAACTGACCGCATTTTTAAACGACTATCTGACCGCCATGACTGATATCATTATCGCCGAAGGCGGAACCGTTGACAAATACGAAGGAGACGCGATCATTGCATTTTGGAACGCGCCGTTGGATCTGCCTGACCATGCGATCCGATGCGTCAAAGCTGCTTTACGATGTCAGGCAAAACTGGCAGAAATGCGCCCGATGTTTTACGAGCGAATCCGGCAGAACGTATTCATGCGGATCGGCATCAACACGGGTTATGCAGTGGTGGGAAATTTCGGCTCTCAGACCAAATTCGACTATACCATGATCGGTGATTCGGTGAATCTGGCAGCGCGGCTCGAAGGCGTCAACAAGCAATTCGGAACTTACACCATGATCTCCGAATTTACCAAAGAGCAGATCGAAGATGCGGTGGCAGCCCGGGAAATTGCAAAAGTCGCAGTGGTCGGGCGCAAAGAGCCGGTAACAATTTATGAACCCATGAGTCATGAGCAATATCAGGCAAAACACGATCTGTTTGAAACATTTGCACAGGGATTGAAGCGGTTTTACGAAGGACAGTTCGATGAAGCCGAAACCATATTTGCAACCATTGCAGAGCATGACGCGGCAGCGGAGGCATATCGGATAAAATGTGCGGAAATGATCGCGGCAAAGCCCCAGCATTGGCACGGCGTTTGGGTGATGAGTTCGAAATAAAAGTTGAAAAAAGGTTCGGGCATGATCGGGCATGTTACGGTTCAAACGGATGATTTCGAACAAAATCCGGTTGATAACACTGTGGACTGTCCATTTCCTGAACCCATCCCCGATAAAATCCCAGATTCTGCATTTCTTCGATAACCGCATTGTATTCTTCTACAGAAAGCTTCCGTCCCAGCAGAGGATGGTTTCTGACAGACTCAATAGGATAATATTGCGACATCAGAGAGATATGTACGGATGTGGAAATCTCTTCGGCAATCCTACGCAGCACAGAAATGCTGTTTTCCACTGCTCCGGGCAATACCAGATGCCGGATAATCAGTCCTGACGCGGCTATTCCCTGTTCATCCGTATAGAGCATCGAACCTTTCTGACGATACATTTCCCGAATCGCTCTGATGGCAATATCGGGATAATCCGCAACATCGGAGTATTCCTGTCCGAGCAACGCATCCGCGTACTTGAAATCCGGCAGATAAACATCCACCAGTCCTTCCAGTTCTTTCAGCGTTTCCACCCGATCATAGGCATTGGTATTCATCACAATAAGCGGATGCTTTCCGCGATGATGCAATTCCAAAATGATGGCTTTCATCTGAGGAATCACATGAGACGGCGACACGAATCCCACGGTATTGCAGCCTTTTTCCAAAATCCGAATAATCTTATCAATCAGATCATTCAGATCGAGCGGATATTCGACAATCTGTCCGATGGTTCTGCTGATCTGAAAATTCTGGCAATAGCAGCACTGAAGATTGCATCGGGTGAAAAATATATTGCAGATTCCGATATCTCCGCCCAATACAGGTTCTTCTCCGCGATGAAGGCATACGGACGCGATATTGAATCCCGCGCCAGTCCGGCAATAGCCCAATCTGTCTGAAAAGCGATCCGCTCCGCATCGGCGGGGGCAAAGCGTACACTGCTTCAGTAAAGACAAGATATGCAAAGATGTATCACACCATCCTTTCAATTTTTCTAATCTTCGATCCGAGTGTTTCTTTCCGTCCCGACAATTTCGGTATTCACCAGGATTTCCGGCTTTGGAGCGATCCCCATTGCTTTCATTACCGTAACATTCAGCATCCGCCTGCCTTTATGATAAAAATTTTTTCCGAAACACATAAGACCCTCCTTATTTGTTGAAATATTTTGACTATTCATAACAGATTCCGCTCCTTAAGCGATTGACAACATTATCATCAGACCGTATGATTGTCAAGAAGCGGGCATTCTGAGACGATAGAATCACTGATTGCCGGTATTTTTATTGACAGACAGATTCGAATGCTGTAATCGGTCTGTATGCGGATAAGGGATTTTGAAACTATCAGTATAATTGCTCATTCTGTATGGAATTTCTTTAGGAGAAACGTTTATGGTTCGGATGACAATGCAGATTTCAGATGAGTCAGAGCAAGGATATCAGAGTATCGGAGCGTGGCTTCAGGCTGTAACAGATTTGAATTTTATCGGATTCAAAACACCGGCAACAATAGCGAGAACAGAGCTTATCGAGTTTTTATCAAAAACTCCTTCTCCCGAAGAACTGCTCGGTTTTCATGTATCGGAATCCGCACAGATGCGTCTCAGCCGTTTGTCGGCTCTTGACAAAGCGGGCTATCTGTCGGAGGCAGAACAGGCAGAACTGGATGATCTGCAACGGCTCGAACACATTGTAATTATGCTCAGAACCCGTGCCGGAAGCAATCAGATTGACTATTGCAGGGTTCATAGTTTTATGCAGGTTGGCAGAACAGGCTGATAACTATGACAGAGTGTCCCGAAGATATTCATTGCCGGATCAGGATTCCGCCCACAACGCGTCTCTGAGTCCCGACATACGCTGAATTCTTCGGGCAGCCGCCGCAATAAAAATATCTTCTCTGCTCCAGATTTCAAGTTCGGTTCTGGCACGGGTAATTCCGGTATAAATCAATTCTTTGCTCAGTATGGGAGTATCCTTATCCGGCAGTATCATCAACACTTTTGCAAATTCCGATCCCTGACTTTTGTGAACTGTCATGGCATAAGCGGTTTCATGTTCGGGCAATCGGAGCGGATGGAACGATCTCAGCGTCTTATCCGGAGATAAGAAAAATACTCTCAGCCCGTTCCTATCCGTCATGGCAATACCGATATCGCCGTTGAACAGCTTCAGCGTGTAATCGTTTCCGGTAATCATCACGGGTCTGCCGGCATACCATCGCCGATCTCCCCGGATCAGCAGCATGCTTCTGAGAATTGCCTCGATTTGACGGTTGATACCCGAAACACCGTAAATTCCCTCTCTTACCGCACATAATACCCGGAAATTCTCAAATAAAGCCAAAGCTTTCTGAGGATGGTTCAGCGATTCGAGATAAGGAGAAAATCCTTTGATGATCTTCGGGCTGAGATATCCGGGTAAGTTTTCGGGAGGCGGAAGCTGTTGAAACACAATATCCTGATAATCTCCGCTTTTCAGAAGTGATAAAGCCTTTTGCCCGCTACTGTCGCTGTTGAGGGTCTGACTGATTGCTCGGATGCCGCTGTCATGTCCGAAACGATAATTTTTTTCCAGATGGACAATACAGGAATACATCGGATGATTGTTTATGCCCGATCTGCCGCCGGTATCGCAGATATCGCCCAGCACGGCTCCGGCTTCGACCGATGCAAGCTGATCCTTGTCTCCCAGAAGAATCAACTGTGAATCTGGAAGCATAGCCTGAACCAGCTTTGACATTAGCGCAAGATCGATCATCGAAGCTTCATCCACGATAACCACATCATAAGGAAGCAGACGATTGGCATTGAAGCGGAAATACGGTGATCCGGGAATGGTTCCCAGCAGGCGATGCAATGTACACACTCCCGCAGATCTCAGAAGAGGCGTTGTTCCGACTGCTTCTTGAAGACGGGCTGCGGCTTTGCCGGTCGGGGCAGCCAGTGCGATTCGGATATTCGGAACCGCTTCGAATAATTTCAGAATTTCGGACACGGTAAATGTTTTGCCGGTACCGGGACCGCCGGAAATCACGCAGAATTTTTTGCTGAACGCGGTCATTGCTGCGTCGCTCTGAGTACCGGATGCTGGATGCTGCGGCAGATCATTCCTGCTATCCGAATGCTGCGTGCGCTTCAGAATAAATCTTGCTAGCTTATCCTGATATTCCCAGTAGCGATACAGGTATAACCTTCCCTGATTATCTAGAATCAGAGGCTTGTATTCTCCGGGTTTTCCGACTACAGAACTGCGTTGCAATATTTCACACCACTGAGGCTTTTCGGAAATATCCAGACAGATATGTCCGTTGCGCCTGCTTTCACTCAAAGATGCCGTAATCCAGGCAATTTCGGATTGTCCGTCAAGTCGGGAGATAAATTCGGCAAAATAGCGATCTGAAAATGAAAATTTTGTAATATCTTCGGATTTCAATAGATTCAGCTTATAATTGTCGAAAAAACTCTTTGAAAACAAAAGGCGGATGTGAGATTTAACTCATCCGCCTGTAATTACAATGTTTTTTATTTCAATCTTTCTTTGCATCTCCGACAGTAATCAGGTCTTTGTTGAGCTTGAGCAGTTTGTCATCGAATCCCTTGACCTTTTTCAGATCGTCAATTGTTTTGAAATTACCGTTTTTGGCGCGATATTCTACGATATCTGCCGCAAGTTTCGGAGTTACTCTCTGGAGCTTGGTAAGTTCTTCCACAGTTGCGGTATTGATATTGATTTTACTATCGGCAGCCCATACTGCCACAGAGATTCCGATAATTACCGCAACAACGATCATCCATCCGACATATTTAGCTATTTTTGTCATTATCCTCCCTCCTATGGTATAACATTGATTCTGATTTTTTATTTTCTTCTATAACAATCCTGTTTCAGTGTCAAGGTGAAATATCACGGTAAGTTGAACATCAGGGGTTTTCCGCCCCTGCTTCTTGCTTCTGTTGACTGATAAATTTTCTTCTTATAGCAAACCTTGATCATCTGTGGAAATCTGCCCTGGTCCCCTTCCCTGAGAGAGAGCAGGGAGTAGTCCCTTCCTCTCTGCTCCGGGGAAGTACCGGGTAGGGGCGGTGAGATATTTTCACGAATCAGAAAGGAAAGCGTTTCCGTATCAGGCACGGCTTGAAAAAATGATCCATTTCAAAATCCCGAATCTGTTTCCGAAACGCATACAGGCTGACATCGTGATAAAGCGGAAGCAGCGGAAGATGCTGATTGATTTTTTCTTCAAGCTGACGATAGAGTTTTCTTCGGGCTTCGAAATTCATTTCATATCTCGCTTTTCGGATCAGAATATCAACTTCCGCATCTTTCCACCCGCAGTTTCGCGGCGCGTCCGAAGCAATCCAGTACGCGTAGAAAAAATCCGGGTCTCCGGTCATCAGCGTATAAGGCTGTATGGCAATGTTGAAGTTGCCTTTTTTGACTGCCTCGTGATAATCGCCCATTTCTCTGATCTCGATTTTCGGCGAAAATCCGTAAGAACGGAGCATTTCTTCAATAACCTGCGCCATATTCAGATAGGGCCAGCGCTGAAGCGTGGCATTACTCAGCAGAATCACAACCGTTGTTCCCTGAGAAATTTTAGGTAAGGGTTTGGGTTTTGGCTGAATCGTGCCGAAAGCAAAATCTGTGGACAGCGGTGTGTATGGCTCTTTGGCTTCGATGCCCGCGCCTTTTGCAAAAACCTCCACCAACTGGGAGCGGTTCAATACTCCGGCAAACCACAACCGTGTGTCAATATTTGAAAACGGCAGAGAGCGGCAATTGAACAGCAGTACATGAGTGGTTGCCACCTGAACCTGTTTGAGAACAATATCGGGATTGCCTTTCAGCGACTGCACCTGTTCCGGCAAAACTGCTCCGACATCCGCAATCACATCGATTTCTCCGGTACTCAGCGCCATCATTCTGGTCTGAGCATCGGAAATCATTTTGAAAATCACTTTCCGATATGCGGGCTTTTCTCCCCAATAGCCATCGAAAGCCGAAAGCTCAATATGATCGCCGGGAAATATCTTGTCAATTTTATAGGGACCGGTGGCAGCAAAATCAGTAATTCGTCCGTCTGCCTGAAACGAAGACGGTTTGATCACCGGACTGGCATAATATGCCACCAGTTTGGGAAAATCGGGAACCGGCTCTTTCAGTTGAAACACCAGTTCCGAATTTCCCTTTGCCGTAACCGATTCCACTACCCGGTAATTTCCGGTCGGATCATATTTGGGATTCGCCATGATGCGCCGGACGCTTGCTTCCGTATCGGCATTGCTCATCGGCGTTCCGTCATGGAACCGCACCCCGCTTCTGATATGAAATGTCCATGTCCGTCCGTCTTCGGAATTTTTCCAAGACTCAGCCAGCCAAGGGACTGCCCGCATATTGCGATCAATATAAGTCAGGCTTTCCCATGTGCCGGTTGATCCGTGCAGAAACGCGCGGCTGTCTGCTCCGTCATAAAAATCCCTGCCCACGCCGATAGTGAGCGTAGTTGCATGGGAAATGCCCGAAAACAGAACAATGGTCAGGAAAATCGTTCTAAAACATATATTTGACACCGATCATGCCCTCGATATAGCGTCCCGGATTCACATACACGATTTCGGTCTCATAATCATTGTCGAAAATATTGACGGCGGACAGCGTTGTGGTCAATGTCCATGTATCGCACAGTTTCCAGTCCCGCCAGATTTTCAGATCTACGGTTTCGTAAGAACTCATGTGAAAAAACGGCAGCTCCGTATTTTCATCGTCATAATACCGGTCATCGGAAAAGCGGAACAACAGGTTGGCATTGACAAGATCGGGATTCAGATATGCCAATTGCAGAGATCCCCAATAATCCGGCGCGTTTCTCAACTGATGTCCCGAATTGAGCGGATCATCAATAATTTCAGAATGATTCAGGGTCAGAGCGCCTATCAGGGACAGATGTTCGGTCAGGGGCTGGCTGAATCCGATTTCAAGTCCGTAAATCTTCGCACCGCCCAGATTCTGGCTTCGGATAATGCTGCCACCCGTTACTTTGGGGTTTTCATCATAGCGGTAAGAAACAATGTCCTCGATCTCGCCGTAATAGCCGGTTATGTTGAAGGATGTTCTGAATTTCGGCAGAACCACATCGGTTCCCAGATCGAGCATCCATGTTTTTTCAGGATTTAAGTTCGGATTTGCCTCACGTTGAGATTTCCCGGTGCTGATATTTTGAAAAAACCACAACGCGGTTCCGGGCCAATATGCGGTGCCTGCGGATGTCCGAACCGCAACATTGTCATTGATGCGGTATTTGACGCCGCCTCGGTATGTGGTGTGATCTTTGGTAACTTCGTCAGGGCGTTTGTTGGTCGAGCCATCATCGTAAATATCGAAATATTTCCAATAATCATAGCGGATTCCGCCGATCACGGAAAGCCTGTCTTCCAGAAAAAGCATCTGATCCTGAAGATAAACCGCGCTCTGATCCGTACTCCATTCGGAAAGAGAGGTTTTCTGAGTGGCAGGATAGACATAATACCGCCGCTCATTTTCCCGGCACCAGAATACTCCGGCAGTCAGAATATTGTGATTTCCCAGATAAAAATCGGTTTGCAGTTCCGCAGGAAATCGCTCGACAGTCCAGTCGTACAGTCTGTCAATATCGCTGTTGAGAACCAGAACGTTATTCACCAGCGACAACCCTTTGTTGTATTGCTGAGGATGCTCGTAATACTGGTACGCGCCGGTGAATCTGATTTTGCCGATGCTGCCCAGCCGCGTTTTGAATCCCATTGTGGAAATCAGCTGATCGCCGCTGTCATCCAGAATCAGATTGGGCTGTCCGCCGTACAGATAGCGGTTGGTATAATTGACCCCGAGCCATATCCCGGTGCCGCTGTTGTTTTCCCAGTCGAATTTTCCGCTCAGATAGGAGGTTTTGTAATCATTGGCTTCGGGTGTTGCTTCGAGCAGATATTGTTTTTTGCCCAGATTGTACAGCGTCAGCATGTTTTCAACAGACTTCATCTGATAGCCGTCTGAATAATCGCCGGTATAGGACAGATAATAACCGAAGTTTTCTGTCCGATTGCCCACGCTGGCATGAGGTCTGAAGGTATTATCCGAGCCGTAAGCGATTTCCGCAGTCGCGCCCATATTTTTCGCGCCGCTTCGGGTGATATAATTCACCGCTCCGCCGGAAGCATTCGCGCCATACAAGGCAGATGAAGGTCCCAGCAGAACATCAGCCCGTTCCACATCGTGCGGATTGAGCGTGGATAACATAAACGACGTGATCGGCAGCCCGTCAATGAGATAGATGGTTCTTCCGATAAAATAGCCGGTGCCGCGAAGATGAATCCAGGGCGGTCCCCAGGGATAATACTGTCCCACATGAACACCCGGAATATCCCGAACCATTTCGCCGACATTGTTCATATAAAAATCCGGTTGTTTTTCAATGGTTTCCCGTTCCACCGAATGCGCGGTGAACGGCACGGTTTCCTGAGCGACCTCTGTTTTGGTGGCAGTTACGGTAACTGTCTCTAACTGATGGGTTTTCTGATCCTCAGCCCATACGCTGCCAACGCAATACAGCATGAGTATCAGCATACCCGCCATAATCTTTTTCCTGTTCATATTTCCTCCGTCAAAAATGATTCCCCGATAAAAAACAAAAAAGCCAAAAAAGCATCGCCGGAATGTTCCGGTATTGCCTTCTTGGCTTGAATTTTATGGTGAAAACAAGATTTTTTTATGCCTGCGATTTCATATCGCAGAGTTGATATGCCTAATAAAGAAAAATTATAGCTTTGTCAAGGGAATAAACAAGTTCCGATCTAAATGAGGAAGATCGCGAAGTCAGCCTATCAGATCAAGTG
>CAZMDM010000569.1:0-6350 GCA_964564775.1 uncultured Desulfonema sp.
CCGGCACACTGTTGAATCCTTTTTTTTTTCAAGCAGAAGACGGCATACGAGATCCGAAATAAAAAGGGATGTAATCTCCCAAGTTTTTTCCGCCGGGTATCCTGAAATTGTTTCTCGTACTTATCAGACTTGCATCTCCGATAGGTCTGTAATTGAGATTGCAATTCGGCGAAGCGATGTGTGTAATGCCATATCTGAGAATATGCGGAATGTTTTCAATATGCGTTATTCGGAATAAACGTATTTTATTATCCATTTTTTAAATAGTTATGATAATTGGTTAAAATAAAACACTTCAAATGTTTGAATTTTATTTTATCAGGTCAGTATCAGCTTGTCAAACACCAAAAAAATCGCATGTTCAGGAAGCCTCATCAGCCTCCTGAACATTCCGATCCGATTTAAAACTTCGCCTCAATCCCTACGGTTGCCGAAAATCCCGGGTCTTGGAACTGCCAGGGCATTTCAAACTCGTTATTCGTGAGATTATACAAATCCGCAAACAGATCGAGCTGATAATTTTTATCCTGACAGAGCATTTTCTTTGCTTTGAGATTCAGCGTTTCATACGAGTCGAATTTCTTTCTGCCGCTTTTGGAAGAACTGTCGTAAATTTCTCCTGCCAGATGCAGATACGCGCTGATCATGATATCTTGCGGCAGGTTCAGGATAACGCCGATATTGCCCTGATGCTGCGGCACAAACGGAACTTCCGCACCGTCCTGATCTTTATCGAGGTCGTTATCAATCTCCGTATCGGTATAAGTGTAATTGGCAAATGCTTCCATGCCTTTTGCGAATTTATGCCGGGCTTCGATTTCCGCGCCGTACGCGGTGGTGTTTCCGGCATTGACCGACTGAGACTGTGAAGGCGTTTCGCTGACCCGGTTTTCCACAATCGCGTCGTCAATTTTGTTGAAAAATCCCCGGATACCGAAATTCAAGCCGGGCATTGCTTCATAATTCACGCCTAAGTCTGTCCCAAGACCCTTTTCAGGTTTCAAATCAGGATTCGGTAACTGCCCGTTTTTTCCGGTAACGCCTTTATCTGAAAGTTTTATCGTACCGCCGACAGATTTCAGCCCCGGAGCCATAAAACTCGTGCCGATGTTGGAATACAGCGACAAGGAACTGATCGGCGTATATCGGATGCCCGCGCTCCACAGAAATTTGCTCCATGATTCGCTGTCCTGACCGGGTTTTGCGCCGTCCAGCAGATCAATATCATGTTTCACATAATTGTATCTTCCGCCCAGACGCAGGAGAAGATCGCCGAGACTCAGTTCTTCCTGAACAAACACGCCGTACTGCGAAGAATCCGAATCATTTCCGATCACTTTGTATGCAGCTTCGGAATAGGTTTCATAAGAGGCAAACTGAGCATCCGCGCCGAAAGTGAGCAGGCTGCCCTTCAGATGCTCGAATGAAAAGGTAATATCTGCCGGAACGATTTTCTGTCTCACGCCATTTTCAGATGCGAGACTCAAATCTTTGGGATAATTGTCTTCTTCCCACTTGCGGTCATAATCCCGGAACCCTATTTTGAACTGCGCCATGCCTGTTTCGGCAATCGGCAGCGTATATCCCGCGTTCAGCGTTGTGTATTCATGGTCAAAATCCCGATTCGGACGCCCCGCGTCGCCGGAATGCCAGTTGCGATGAGCAAAGAAGGACAGTTTGTGCGTCTGAGCATCATCCAAGAATGCGGTGGTTCCGATATACAGCTTGGTTTTTTCGTATTCCGGGGACTGAATCATGTTTAGCCACGAATTTTCCGTACCGTAATTCGTATAATCCGACTGCTCGTGCATTCCGCCCATGAAATAATGGAAATTTCCCGCATAATTCTGATGATAAAACCGGGCATTGTAAGTATCATACGAGCCGTAGCTCGCCGACAGCCTGCTCATGGCTTTGTCGATCTTTTCCCTTAAAATCAGATTGGTTGTGCCGGATAACGGACTCTGGTTGCCTGCAAAATCCATTGACAGATAGTTCGGATACATCACAGAAGCGGGACCGCGCTGGGTTTCGATGCGCTCGAATGCCCATATATCGAGGCTTTGGGTATCTGTGAACGAGTCAATCGGCAGCCCGTTGAGCAGATAGGTATTGTATTTGGGTCCGATACCGCCGTAAGACCCCCAGTTGGCGTCATTTTTGGAAAGAACGCTGACCGCGCTTCCCGGCTGATAGGTCAGAGCTTCGGTAATATTGCCCTTTCCCATGACCTGCTCGGCAAGCTTTTCCTCCGAAACAATGTCAATCTGCTGAGTCACATTTCCCGGGGTTTTGGGAATTTTGGAAGCGGTTACCACAACTTCCTGCATCTGAACCGTTTTTTCTTCTGCACAGACAGAGTGAGCTGCCAGCATCACACATATCATTGCAGAAAAAATCCCAAAAATTTTTACACATTTCATTTCATCAATTCTCCTTGAATTTATTGAATAAAAAAGCCATGAACGCATAAACGGACATATCCGTCAATACCTTCATGGCATGATTTCGTTTTGCTGATGATCGGTGAAGCTTGGAACGGTAAGGGTTCTTCCCTTGAATGGATAAGGCTTTTTCCATATTTTTTTCGGGATGTCAAGGTTTTTTCTGACTCACCTTGTAATCTTATCTGAATCCATTCATCACTGCATCATGCAAAGCAGGTCTGAAAGATTTTATCTTCATATTTTCCCGTGACGGATGAACCCGATTGCTCAACAAAATCACCGTTATAAATCGTTCAATGTCGCTCCAGACCGAAGTTCCCGTAAATCCGGTATGCCCGATACTGTGTGCTGAAAACCGTGTTCCGCAGGACGCATCTTTTCCCGCAGGACAATCAAACCCCAACGCGCGCGCCGAAGATTTCCGGTGCTGAAAAAACAGAGAAACCGTGTCCCGGCAAAAAATACCGCTTGACGAATGCCCATAATAGGCATTTAGCATTTCCGACATCAGGCGATCAATATCTGTCGCGTTTCCGAACAGCCCCGCATGTCCCGACACTCCTCCGAGCATATACGCGTTTTCATCATGCACGATTCCGTTGAGAACGCACTCCCGCAGGGAACATCGCTCAGTTGCCGCAAAATTTCCGCTTTTGGCGGATGTATCGGTAAAAAAAAGATGTTCCAGTCCCAAAGGTCTGTAAATCTCTTCCGAGACAAACGTATCGAGTGTTCTGCTGCTGATCTGCTCGATCACCCATTCCAGAATCATAAATCCCAGATCGCTGTAAATCATTTTTGTTTCAGGAATATAGGTCTGAGACTCTCTGACAAGAAATTCCCGAAGCAGCGATTTGCGTTTTTCAATCGGATGAAGGCTCATCGGCAGATAATACGGACGCCAATCTCGAAGCCCCGCAGTATGAGTCATCAGTTGGAAGATTGTGATATCGCCTTTATCATCATCCCCGAAATCCGGCAGAATAGATTTCAGTTTTGTTTCAATTGTCAATTTTTCATCAGCGACCAGCTTCATCAATGATACAGTGGTTGCCAGAATTTTGGTCAGCGATGCGAGATCGAACATCGTATCGCGGGTCATTTTTTGCTCGGTGAAGATATTGGCATATCCGTAAGCTTCGAAAAAGACAATCTGATTTTCCTGAGATACCAGCAAAACTCCGCCGGGAAATACCTCTTTGTCAACAGCTTCCCGCATCAGACGATCCGCTCCTGTCATCTCAAAATCCTCAATATCCGATGATCCGCGTCCAGTTCCGATTCCATACCGAAAGGAATGGTCAGATTCGGTTCTTCATGCCCTGCTTCCAGTCCCCACAGAATCGGAATATCATTATCCTGAAAAATACGATTTACAATGCTGATAATTTCTTCGGTATTGCCGCAATTCGTAAAATATCCCAGCACAAGCCCCGCAATTTCATCAAAACATCCGGCAAATTTCATCTGAGTCAGCATCCGGTCAATCCGATACGGCGCCTCATTGATATCTTCCAGAAACAGAATATGATGTTTCAAATCCGGCATGAACGGCGTTCCGAGTAGATGACACAAGGTGCTTAAATTGCCGCCGATGATTCTGCCTCTGCCGATACCGCTTTGTAAAATTCGCCCATTTTCAATGCTGATTTCAATCGTCTGTTCCGATGTGATCGCAGTATATACGGATTCGATAGTTTTTTTGTGGCTTTTCGATAGCTTTTCCATCATCGGACCGTGAAATACCGGAATCCCGCATTCGGAATACAAAAATGCCAAAATTGCCGTAACATCGCTGAATCCCATGATGATTTTGGGATTTTTGCAGATTATGTCAATATTCAGCATCGGAAGCATCCGCATTGCGCCGAATCCGCCTCTCGCGCAGAAAATCGCGTTGATCCGGGGATCGGCAAACAGCCTGTTCACAATGCCCGCGCGATGCGGATCCGAGCCTGCCAGATAGCCGCTGGTTTCGAAAATTCCATCCGGGATAACCACTTGAAATCCGATATTTTCCAATACAGATATGCCCTGAAACAGCAGTTCCCTGTCAAAAGGACCCGAAGGCGCGGCAATACCGATACTATCTCCCGGAGTCAGGATGTTCATTTGTGAAGTCTCAATTTCTGATTTCTGATATTGCAATGATTCTGCTCATCAATCATAAGCTATCCTTTTATGGCGCAGAGGTCAACGAAAATTCGACGGAGAATATATTT
Source organism: uncultured Desulfonema sp. (assembly GCA_964564775.1). Lineage (GTDB taxonomy): Bacteria > Desulfobacterota > Desulfobacteria > Desulfobacterales > DYRC01 > DYRC01. Next base: position 4,670 of record CAZMDM010000569.1, read on the forward strand.
CGAAAAATGTATGGCATCGGAGCATAGCGAAATTCTGGTTGACAAAATCCGGATTGGAAAATATATGCAATGTCATCTGATGTATAATCCATTGTCGGAGATTGAAATGACTCACAAAAAATATGCGCTGCTCATCATCGATATGCAAAATGATTTTGTTCTGCCCGGCGCACCGGCATGTGTTGCAGGTGCTTATGCCACGATTCCCTGTATCAGAAAAGTGCTTGATTTTTTTAGAGCAAACAGTCTGCCGGTATTTCATGTTGTGCGGGAATATCGTGCGGACGGAAGCGATATCGAGATTACCCGCCTTTCCGGTTTTCTGAATAACACGCCTTACACCGTTCCCGGTACGCCAGGATGTGAAATTGTGGAAGGACTGACGCCGATTCGGGGAGAATATCGGGTTGTAAAAAACAGATTTAGCGGTTTTATGAACACTGAACTGGATTTCATGCTGAGACGGGTGGGCGCAACTCATCTGGTCGTATGCGGAACTCAGTATCCCAATTGCATCCGAGCAACCATCTTCGATGCCATTTCTTACGGCTATCCGGTCATCAATATTACGGATGCCACATCTGCACAGACTCATGACATCGCGAATGCCAACATCACGGATTTGAAAAACATCGGAGTAGAGTGCATCGCATGGGATGAGTTTCTGAAGTTATGGGAGAATAATGGATGATTGAAAACACGCTTTATATTGTCGGTATCGGACCCGGAAATACGGAACATCTTTCAAAACGGGCTGCGGATGTTCTCCAATCGGTTCACACCATTGCCGGATATACCACATACATTGATCTGATTCGTCCTCTGATTGCCGATAAGAATGTCATCAGTACGGGCATGATGAAAGAAGTGGATCGCGTGGAAGCCGCCATTGACGCTGCTCTTTCCGGCAAATCCTGTGCCATCGTATCGAGCGGAGATCCGGGCATCTATGCAATGGCAGGACTGGCATTCGAACTCTGCCAAAAGAGAAATATCCCGCTTTCAGCGCCATCATCCGCGAAATCAGCAGTTATGCTTTGCATTGAAGTCATCCCCGGCATTCCGGCACTTTGCGCCGGAGCCTCGCTTCTGGGCGCGCCTCTGACCCATGATTTTGCAGTCATCAGCTTAAGTGATCTGCTCACGCCCTGGGAAAAAATCGAACAGCGTATCGAGGCTGCCGCAAAAGCTGATTTCGTGATCGTGATTTACAATCCCAAAAGCAGAAAACGGGACTGGCAGCTGAAAAAAGCGCAGGAAATTGTTCTGAAATATCGCAATCCGAAAACGCCGGTGGGTGTTGTCGGAAGTGCCATGAGAGAAGCTCAGAGCATAAACATTGTGAATCTCGATCAGCTTCATACCGCAGATGTGGATATGCAGACCATCGTGTTTATCGGAAACAGCACCTCGTTTCAGTACGGCAATTTTATGGTTACGCCGCGAGGATATTCGGGAAAGTATGATATTTGAAGGGGCAAAAAACAAAAAACGCATCAAATATTGTGGTGGGGATGAATGCCGGAGTATCGGCAAATGCGGATAAATCGGAATTTCTGCATAGATAGGTTCAATCTCACCTTACGCAGTAATTTTCAAAAGCCCATGATTTCCGTAGCCCCATCGGGCCGGCATATATCCGCCCGTATGATCCGGCTTTCGCGTGGGATGACAGGATATG
>CAZMDM010000570.1:0-2736 GCA_964564775.1 uncultured Desulfonema sp.
GGTGATTATTTCGGGGGATAACCGAAATGAAATACTTTATATTCATTCTTTGTTGAATTCGGGCGTCAGCCGGTTTGTTTTTCTGAATCTGCTTAAAAGCGACTATGAAAAAGATATTCTGATCGGAATAAAAACCATTAAAAATTTTATTCGGGTGCCGAAAATTACCGAGAAAAATCAACATATCAAAGATGAAATCATTCGGCAAACCGGAGAACTTCTGAAGTCGGAAGAGATGACTCTTTCCGATTTCGTTTCTTTTTCCGGCGTGATGATGCAGAAGGTTGATACTCTGGATATAGAAAAAGGCAGTCTGATTCTGATTAAAGACGGCATGAGAACAGAATGCAGGATAAAACAGAATTCCGATATTGTTGCAAAAGCAATCTGTGAGCGATATTCTGCCGGAGAAACAATCAGTCTGTCTGAACTGAAAGCGTTGCAGGCAATCGATACGGATAAGCAGCAAAAAATCAAAGATTATATTGACGATCTGGTATTTGCTCTGTATTTTGATGTGGAAATCGGCGATATCCGCATTGAATGTGCCGAAGACTTAAAAGATCAATGCAGAAAAAGCAGGTTCTATGAATCTGTAAATTCAGATATTGACAAGTAAAAACACAAAAATCGGAGGCTTCCATGTACCAGTCCAATATTACAAAACTTCTTTTTCTTTTCTTTCTCCTGACCCTTTTTAACGGATGCTCGTATCTGACATATCAGGGGAAAACAGCAAGTCAGAAAGAGCGGATTGTTCTCAAAGAAGGTGCCGAGCAGAAGGGTGTATTCAAAAGCTATGACCTAAGCGTATCTTATCAGTATCTTTGTCAGGGCAGCAACCTGACATTATCGGGTATCATAGAGCCTGCAGACAACCTGAAATACAATTTTACCCATGTCGAACATTTTGATTTTCGGGTCTTTTTTTTGGATGCAGACAGCAGGATTTTATCGTATAAAGACCTGTTCGCTTCCAAATGGAAGGGCGCTATCGAAACGTGGACATTCAAAAAAAGCTTTGTTTTACCGGAAAATACCGATGCAATGGTGTTCAGTTATTCGGGAAAAGCCATAGAGGGCGGATATGACGGCGATGCCGCAATTTGGAGTTTCTGGCTTTCGCCATAAATTCGGAAAAGACAAATGGGATATTTTTTCAAAGAGCTATCGATATGAACCATAACGCATTTTCGGATTTGCTTCAGTTTGTATTCATTGGTATTCAGCGCGGCAGTATTTATGCAATGGTGGCAATGGGATATAACATTATTTACAACGCCACCGGCGTTATCAACTTTGCACAGGGCGAATTTGTGGTACTGGGCGGTTTGATGATGGTAACGCTGACGATGGTATTGAAACTTCCGATGATTGTCGCGTTTGTCCTGACCGTGATATTCGTAACGCTGGTCGGAATTTTGATGGAACGCTTCACGGTCAAGCCGATTAAAAACGCATCGGTGCTGCGCCTGATTATTATCACGGTTGCCGTATCCATTCTGCTCAAGGGTTTGGCAATGTGCTTCTGGGGTAAGGGAACACATTTTATGCGGCACTTTTCCGGCGAAACGCCGCTGGAAATGTTCGGCGCAACCATCCTGCCTCAGACCGTTTGGATTATCGGGATTCTGATCGGTATCGTAGCGATTTTCATTTATTTTTTCAACTACACCATGCTCGGAAAAAGCATGAGAGCCTGTGCGATCAACCGGGATTCGGCAAAACTTGTCGGCATCAATGACCGCAATATGGTGATGATTTCTTTTGCCATGTCCGCAGGCATCGGAGGCATTGCCGGAATCATCATTACGCCGATTATCCAGATGGATTACGGACGCGGCGCGATGCTCGGATTGAAAGGATTCGGAGCAGCCGTGGTCGGCGGACTGGGCAACAGCATCGGCGCTGTGCTTGCCGGAATTTTGCTGGGCATTGTCGAGGCAATGGGAGGAGGATATATTTCGTCTCACTACATGGATGCCATGGCATTGTTTATCCTCCTGATGGTGCTCTTCATCCGTCCGAGCGGTATTTTCGGCAGTTCTGAGGCTTCCCGTCTGAAAGAATTCTGACGAAAAATGGAGAACTGATATCGGTATGTCGGTTCGGATAGCTGCAAACACAATATCGAAATGCGATTCAATTTCCTTCGTCTTTTTCTACCATAAAATACCAGTTCAGGAGTATTGATATCCTTTCCTGTTTTATGCAATAACCTAAGCCGGGACAATCATGAAAAATGAATTTAATGAAAGGGAACTGCGGTGCGAATCTATACTCATCTGATATTCATGGGCATTGCGGGGCTTATGATTTCGATATATCTGCCGTTACAGATCGGGGATAAGCAGGTTTCTCTGCTGTCTTTGGCAATTTTGTATCTGATGTCATTGAGCCTGATGTTTATTCTGACCAAAAAGGAGACAGAAAAAAAATATAACGACATACTATCGGGTATCAAAAAGAAATACGAAGCGAAGCTCAGCCATCTGAAGCTCGAATATGACACCATCACGCTTGAAAAGACCATTCGGGACGGCGCACAGACCCTGATTAAGAATGCGCTGGATTATTTCAAAATCGAAAATATCAAAAACGAAATGCCGCCATCTGCCGCGATACAGAATCTCCAGTTGGACAAATACGGGCAGATTATCGAGCTTTTGGCGGATTTTTCCCTGATTCTGCCGGATTATGAAGAAAATAAACAGATCGTCCAGAAAGAAATTCATC
>CAZMDM010000571.1:0-4638 GCA_964564775.1 uncultured Desulfonema sp.
TTTCAAAAGCTCCGCCAACTCCTCCTGAGAAATATAGGGCGATTGCGCTCGCTCGATGCCGAATCCCCGATGACACAAGAGATCGCCTCTTCCCAGCAGCAATTCTCCGCCGATCTGATCCAGAATGATCTTCGAGTTAACCGCAGTTGTTACTCGAAGGCAGATTTTGAGCGGCAGATTGGCTTTGATCAGCCCGGTAACAATCTTGCTTTCAGGACGCTGGGTGCTTAATACCAGATGAACTCCGGCAGCCCTGCCTTTTGCCGCAAGCTTTGCCACCAGATTTTCGAATTCTTTTTTCTCAGGTTTAGCCCCTAAAATCAGATCGGCAAACTCATCAAATACAATCACATGAAACGGAATATCGGTTTTTCCGGCATTGAATCTCTGTGTTAAATTCTCAAATCCCTCTCTGCTCAGTTTGCGATAGCGGACTTCCATATCTTCGACCGCTTTCCCCAATCTGGCAATTGCGGAAGAGATTTCGGTAACAATCGGTGTCGCAAGATACGGACTTTGGGAAAATACCCCAAAAGTCAGAATTTTGGGATCAATGATCGTCAGCTTTAACCTTTCCGGGCTGTTTTTGGCAATCAGAGACGCGACAAGAATTTTCAGAAACTCGCTTTTGCCACTGCCGGATGCGCCTGCCACCAGTGCATGGCACATATTCGGATCGGACAAATCCGCGACAATCACCTGATTGTCAACACCGATGCCCGCCGGAAACGACAACGGGCTTGCATGTTGAGCATAATCGGGGTGCTTTACCACATCACGCCACAAAATGATATCCGGCTTGGGTTTGGGAATATCAATCGTAACACAGCCTTGAGACGGCTCAATCATGGGCGGATATTTCAGCGACAATGCCACCTGCAAATCTTCTGCCCGGTTTGCCAAAGACACGACTTTGACGCCTGCGGACGGCTTCACCCGATAGCGGATCAGTTGCGGGGCTTCATGCGAATCTATGATTTCGACATCCAGTTTGAACGCAGCATAACAGCTTCGGATTGCTTCTGAAAGATTGTCAGACGGTGATATTTTCGGCTCAGGAAACAGACACGCCTCTCCTGCCAATTCCTTGAGAATCGGCGCAACCATTTCATTGAAAATAGCGCTCAATTCCGTATCCGAAACCTTCACCGCATTGAGTTCGGGTTCGTAATATTCCAAAATCCCCCGAATTCCGATGCCGGGTTTGACGCGTTTGAGCAATTCCGCGTAAATCGCAAGCTGAATCAGATCATGCTTCATGCTGGTTCCGTGAGAGAGCTTGTAATCCGCGAGTTCGAATCCGTGATCGGGACAGATTCGCAACGCATCAATTTTACCGGAAATAAATATCTGACCATTTTGAGTATCAAAGCAAATATCCCGGACCGGAAATTCATGGGTTAGATAAATATCCCGCCACGATCCGAATTTCGGCATCCGGGCGCGTAATTCGGCAATATGACGACAAAATTCCTTCAGGCATTGCCCCAGATGATACGCGGCTTCGATCTGTCCCGATTCCAGAATCGCAGCAATTTCTTGTTGGGCAAAATGCTCATACAGGGTCTGCCACAGGGTATTTTCATCGCTCAATCCATTAGCTGTCTCGGCATTTCGGACATCGGTCAGCCATCCGGTAAACAAATCCGCAAGCTTATGAAACACCGTCCCATACGCGGATACAAAGCCGTTTTTCCCGAATATCTTTGTCGGAGGCTTTTCGCCATTCAGCCATGCCTTGCGCCACTGCGGATCAAGACACGCGCATTTCAGTTCGGTTACGGTTATTGAGCGGATGATTGCCATAACAACACCGTCATGCCTGCGCTGGAATAGGAGCGGATTTCGGGAATATGAATTTCTGCCTCGCGTAAAACGTCCAAAGAAACAGGTTTTGACATTTTTTTCATCACCTCGTCTTCGCTGATCATTTTTTCCCGCATCACAATATTTCGGATTTCCCGGATGATGTCATGCAAAGAAAACTCAGATGTATTAGATATTCCTCTCTTGAGAAGGGCAGGGATGTCTTCCCCTCTTGAGAGGGGCAGGGGAGTGTTTCCCTCCTGCCGCAATGTCAGAGGCTTTTGTATCCGATCCCAAAATTCCCTGAGTTCTCCGCGAACAAAAATCAGCACTTCATTGCGATGAAAGGAAATATTGCCTTCGATCGCGTCCATATACAGATCATACGCGGCATATAATTTTTCCAACTCAGACTTCGGAGGCTCGATAATATCCAGATATTGCTGCTTTGCCTGTTCCAGCATCGGAGCAATTTTCCATTTCGAAGCCGGAATTTTCTGAAGCTCCGGGGTTCTGAAAAAAATAACCTTGATTTTCTGCCGGTTTGCCACATAATATCGCTCGGATTCTCTGGAAATTCCCTGCCACCGGGACCAGTTCGAACCGGATTCGAAGCCGAAAAACAACTGCCGATCTTTCAGTTTCCAAGCCAATGTAAAATAGTTTCTGTTGCTTTTGGAATATTTTTCTATGCTTATATCGGATATGCCCTGAGCGGCTTCGTAGATCAGCCAGTAAAACACATTCGCATCAAAGACCATGCGTTTGGGCTGCTTTCTGATTTTTTCCACACATTGTTCATACAGATCAGGCAGCCGTTTTTCCTCCCGAACTGCATTCACAGGCTGATGAAGAAAAATCGCTCTCCACCGGACGCTGCATTCATAGAGAAAATCTCTGACTCCCAATTCCTTGACATCTCTGAAAATATCATTCAGCCATCCGTTTTCGCCTTTTTCAAACATTACCCGCTGATCTTTGAAACCGGCAAATCTCTGCCCGATCAGTTCTTTTGCCTGCAATTGTCTCAATCCTTCGAGTTCCATCGGATGTTCGGACAAACGGTTGAGATATGCCTTTTCCCAATGCGGGGCAATACTTTTGCGCCATACATGCTGATTTGCGGTAACCACCGTCATCTGATTGCGGCTTTCATCGGTCATCACCTGAATCACAGAGCCGAACGCTTTTGCCAGCAACTCGTCTTTACCGTAATTTTCGGTCTGATCGAAGCAGAACACAAAAGGGCGGAAAAAGCCCGCGAGATAGCAGAAATCCACAATTCTCTGCTTGCAAAGCTCATTGGCTTCTGTGGCAGACATATCGGGTCTGGGAATATCACGTTCTCGGATGCCGATCTGCTTTGCCTCATCCGTATCAATAGTCCCGCCTTTGAACCAGTCCAGACAGGCTTCTTTCAGATCATCGGGCTGATAGGTATAGGTGAACAGCGCACCGATCCAGCTTTGGGCAGACGCGTTCAGGGGGATATCTTTTTTGCGGATCAGCGAAACCAGATGTTTGTAATTGTTCTTAATCCATCTGACATTGGTGGTATTGGCAATGATTTTTCCGACCGGCATTTCAAGAAAATATTTCAACATCAGCCTTTTGTCCTGTTTGGTCGGAATTTTTCCGTGCGTAATCGCTTCGGTCAGCAGCCGCACCATCACACCGTGAGCAAAAGATTCGAGCTGAGTGGTGTCATTGTTCGATCCGAGTTCGGGAAAATTCATCTCCTGAACCGTTCTCAGCAGCACGGTTTTCCAGCAGGTGAACGGGTCTTCGAAAGGACGCACATAAATCAGCGTTGCCCGCCCTCTGAGCGCATGAAACAATCTTCCGATCAGATGGGATTTTCCGTAGCCCGGCTGCGCGGACAGAATGAATTGGGCATGAGGCAGTTTTGCCCGTCTGGGAATCTCCGCGCTTTCGAGAAAGCGGAATCTGACGATCAGCTCGTTCAGAGGTCTGTCATTCAGCCCTGACACGGATTTCCCGGTATGGCGGGGTTCGCAGACCGCAGCATCTTCAAACGGATTGATGAGAATATCGCTGTCCATGTTCAACCTCTCATTCTTTGAAACGAACCAGCAAGTATGTCTTTCCGCGAATATGAATTGCAGCGGAACGGGTTTCTTCGGAGGATAATGACCAGTCTCCGAAACTTAAGACCGCTCGGTCTTTCCGGCTTTCTTCCAACAAGAAATTTTTCAGGCTGTCCGTATCGCAGCCCGATTCCTGCTGAAGCTCGTAAATCTCCACATCTGAAAAGCCGATTCTCTGTCTGACTTTCCGATATGCTGCCAAAATCTGTTCTCTGTTCAGCCCGGAAAATTCTTTCTTTTCTTCCGGTGCAGCTATAACCGGAGACTGCGGCCATGGCAAAAGTTCCTGAATTGCCGAAACATGCAGAAAATAAACTTTCTTTCCTCGTTTCAACTGAAGCAATTTTTTCTCTCCGACCAGCCATCGGATCGCTTCATCCGTCTTTTTTTTGGCATCTCCTTTGCATCCGGCAGCAAGCTCTTTGTCGGTGAACAAACCTGCTTTGATAGATGAAGCTTTTGTTTCGATATGTTCACAGGCAATTTCAAGCGGATCAGGAAGCGGCTTGTTGAACTCCGGCAGAATATAACGGGTTACTCTGCCTTTTCCCAGATTGATGACAAACCCTTTTGTTTCAAGCTCCGATAAAACAGCTTTTTCCGCTGCGGAATTGCCGATCAGTTTGGATTTACCGAGACCGGCTGCTCCGGTTTCTTTCAGTTTATTCAGAATTTCGTTTTTGCACGCTTCCACGCTGAAAAATTTTTTTCGAACGTACATGGT
>CAZMDM010000572.1:0-2940 GCA_964564775.1 uncultured Desulfonema sp.
CCCGATACAGGCACGTTTTAACTGGCAAGTATTTGTTTTGCCACAGATTCGCACATATACGGGGATAAGACCTGGTGGAGTCGGCGGCGTGCCTGCTGTTCCCGAGCAAGGCGTGTTCCCATTGCACAGATATATATCCGCGTCAATGCCAGAAGAATCTTGGTGCAGGGAAGTATGAAATTATAGAAAAACGCGGCATAAGAACCTGCTGTGCCGAATATTCCCAATATCAAAAAACATGCCAGACAGGGCAGAGGGCTTTTCCGAAACGAAATTATCGTTCCTCCGCCTGCAATTGCCAGAAGCCATAAGATTCTCAGCCATTGGGAAACATGGCGGGGATACTGATTGCTCAGAATGGTTTCCACAATATTGGCATGGATTTCGGGTCCGGTCATCATGCGCTTACTGCGGAGAAAAAAGTTGCGGGTATAGGGCGTTAAATGAATATCGGATACACCGGAATTTTCAAGCCCGATGATAACTACTTTGTTTCTGAGCGCTCTGACTTCGGGATCCGATTCGGCATCCGGCTTAAGAAGTTTATGAAATGAAATTCGGGGAATCGTTCCAGGCGGTCCTGAAAAACCGATCATTCGGGGGGATTCATTGTTTTCCAATGTGATATTTCCGGCTCGTTCTGCCAGCAATGCGCCCAAGGTCAGCCCGCTGATCTGTCCCTGCTTCAGTATTTTGGGAATAAAGCGGCGCACCACATCATCATCATCCATATACAGATTGGCAAGCCCGATGTCTGCATAATTGTTTTCAAGAGCAAACAGATATTCATTGACCGGCAGAATGAGTTGGGATTCTTCGGATATGCCTTTTGCCAGAATACCGATCAGAACGACTTTTCCGCGATTGAGTTGTTCCCGCATCGGAATATCATAAGTACGGCTCAATGTATTTTCAGCAATATTGAAGCGATTGAACCATGACTCCGCGCTGATGGAAAACAGAAAATCTATCCCGATAGCCGAAACCCCGACCTTGCGAAGCACTTCGATAGCTTTGGCAAAATGAGGACTCCAGAACGTGAGCGGTTCATCCGAATATTTCAGCAGAGACTGGTCGTCAATTGCCGCTATTGCCACATGCTGAGGTACTTTGCGTGTTCCTGCAATCTGATGCCAGATATCGTACCACACCGCTTCCTCGATTTCAAGCCATTCCAGACGATACAAACTTTCAGTAATCACAGATACGCTGATAATCAGCATCAGGGCAAGTCCGTAACGCCTGAAACGTCGTGGTATCATCATTTTCGTCCTCCGCTTTTGAAACTTGTTTCCGCTTCTTCGTACAAAAGCGATTCCATACCTGTATATCGGGGAGAAAAATGAAAGATATTCAGACTCTTGACTTTGGCTTTGGCAGCAATTTCCCCTGCCTGCCGTGCAGTCAGATGATATTTGCGGGATGCAAGTTCTTTGTCTTTATCGGAAAATGTCGCTTCGATGAACAGATAATCCGCATTTTTCGCAAGCACTGTGATGTGATTGATATTTTCTTCACTGTAACGCACATCTGTAATATAAGCGATCTTCTGTCCCGGACTGATCAGAGCAATCCGATCCGACAATTCCCCCAGCATAAATTTCCGGACAGTGTTATCTTTGCTCATTGCCTCGATTTCAGACATCGGGGATTCTCCTCCGAAGATGGCATCTTTGAATTGTTTCAGCCAGTGTCCTGGCGCAAGATCTAATTTTTCCAGTTCGTTTTTCAAAATATTGATATGAAATTTTTCTTCAAGACAAAAGCCCAGACAGGGAATACCGTGATCCAGAATTTTTGCCGATATGGACAAAGATCGTTCCTGAAGCAAAATTCCTGAAAACGGACGCTCGACACTGCCTGAAGGCTTGAAGCCCTGTCTGCACGGATATTCGCGGCTTATCAGACGATTTTTCCGTACTTCGGTGGCTTCTATGATGAAATTCGTTTCATAATGCTGTACCAGATTCCAGCAATAGCCTGATAATTTTCCTTCAATATGGTTTAAAAATCCTTCGGGACCATAGATACAAAGCCTCTTTTCCCGTCCCAGACACACGCGCAGGATTCGGTCAAAGCCGGTGAAATGATCTATATGGGTATGACTGACAAAAACATGGCTGATTCTGAGAATCTCTCTTGAAGAAAGAGTATGAATTTCACCCAGATCGAACAGGATTGCCCGATGCTGAAACAGAAACGGCACAAAGACCGCAGGATCGTCGAACGGACCATTCACCATTTTGGGATAAAATGACGGGCGCATCATAAAATAATTCTTATGCAGGTAAGAGTTTTTCGACCTGCCGGTCAATGCAGCGATAAATATCTTCATCCGAACCGAAAATATCCACCACATCTTTGTGATCTATGAGTTTTTCGATCACAAACGCGGTCAGATACAGACTGACGATATTCGGATTCTGCACAAGATGCCTGAGCGGGGCAACCTGATAATCCACGTCAATATCTTCGGCATGGCTCAGAACTTCCAAGCATCGCCGCAGTTGATCTTCCAAAGAATTTTTATTGGTGGTTTCGACCAGATTGTTTTCCACGAGTTTCATAGCAACCGCGTTGCTCAGCACTTCAACCCGATCTCTGAGATGAATGATCGCTGCTTTGCGGGCATGTTCCTTTTGAGATTCGATCTTGGAAATAATATTGAATTCGCGGGTACTGGGACGGAATACTTTTCCCATAAAAGACCTCTTTCAGATATGTGTTTCAATCCGCGCCCTGTATGGGCAATGCACACGTTATACTGGCAGGAGGGGGATATTGCAAGGAAAATCCGAGAAAAAGAATTTTTTGAATATCGGCGATAATTCTGAATGTATGGATGACAATGTGATTTTATGATTCTTGCATATACACTTTTTATGATTTATAATAAAATTAAAAGTTACCCATCTAAAATTTAACTATATGAGTTTATTA
>CAZMDM010000573.1:0-4780 GCA_964564775.1 uncultured Desulfonema sp.
GTTTCATATCGCTTCAATGCTTTTTTGCCGATGTCTTTGCGGCAGTATGCGCCATTCCAAGAAATTTTGCCGACTGCCTGATAGGCTTTGGATATCGCTTTCTGAACCGTTTCGCCGAGCGCGGTAACCCCCAACACCCGACCTCCGGCAGTTATGACTTCTTTGCCTTTGAGAGCGGTTCCGGCATGAAACACCACGACATCTTTCATGCGTTTTGCCGCATCAAGTCCTGAAATCGCCAATCCTTTTTTGTACGATCCTGGATAGCCTTCGGATGCCATGACCACGCAGACTGCTGCCCGCTCGTCAATATCGAGTTTGCATTCATGCAGACGCTCGTCAATAATGGCTTCCATAATCGGAACAATGTCATTTTTGACGCGCATCAATAGCGGCTGTGCTTCGGGGTCCCCAAATCTGCCGTTGAATTCCAACACCTTCACCTGATCTCTGTGAATCATCAGCCCCGCGTACAGCACGCCTTTGTACGGACGCCCTTCGGCTGCCATGGCTTTGACAGTCGGAATCATGATTTCTTTCATGATCTTGTTGTGCAGATAAAAATCCACGACCGGCGCGGGAGAATACGCGCCCATGCCGCCGGTATTCGGACCTTCGTCATTGTCGTAAATGGGTTTGTGATCCTGAGAGGTGGGCAGGGGCAAGACGGTTTTCCCATCGGTAAATGCCAGAAAAGACGCTTCTTCGCCGATCAGACATTCCTCGATCACGACTTTGCTGCCGGCATCGCCGAAAGCTTTGTCTTTCATAATGGTTTTCAGGGCTGCAATCGCTTCTTTTTCGGTGGTACAGACCATCACGCCTTTTCCCGCAGCAAGTCCGTCTGCTTTGACCACAATCGGCGCGCCAATTTTTCTGATGTAGTCCTCAGCTTGTTTGTAATCGGTAAAGCTATCCCCTTTTGCTGTCGGGATGCCATATTTTGTCATCAGAGATTTGGCAAAAGATTTGCTGGATTCGATGTCTGCGGCTTTCTGGCTTGCACCGAAAATTCTCAAACCTTCTTTTTCAAAGCAATCCGTAATACCCAACGATAAGGGACCTTCGGGTCCCACGACCGTCAGATCAATCTTTTCTTTTTTGGCAAATGCCAGCAGTTTATCAATATCTTCCGCGCCGATAGAAACGCATTCGGCAAGCTCGGCAATCCCGGCATTTCCGGGCGCGCAAAAAATTTTGTCCACGTTGGGGCTTTGGGCGATTTTCCATACCAGCGCATGTTCTCTGCCGCCGCCGCCGATCACCAATATTTTCATTCTCACACCTTTTTCCTGATAAAAAATTATCTATAATTGCAGAGGATTGTCTATATCATATTTTTGAAATGTGTCAATATCTATCAAAACGGGATATCGGAAAAGTATAGCGAACATGAAATAATATCTTCATATTTAACAAAAAATACACCATCCGACATTGTTCCGTCAGATGGTGTGGAAAATCAATCTTTTGCCAGAATATCTTCAATGATTGCTTTCAGTTCATTATATTCGTAAGTAACCGGAAACTGAGGAAACTCTTTTTTCACATTGTCCGGGGGGCGGAACAGAATGCCCTGATTTGCCTCTTTGAGCATAGTGATATCGTTGTACGAATCTCCGGCAGCAATGATTTTATACTCCAGACTTTTCAATGCGATTGCGGTTTTGCGCTTGCCGTCTTTCTGCCGAAGCTTGTAATCCGTAATCGTGCCATCCGCATCAATCACCAGCGTATTGCAGAACAACGCGGGATTGCCGAGCTTTTTCATCAGGGGACCTGCAAATTGTGTAAAGGTATCCGAAACAATAATCAGCGGAACCTGTGCTTTCAGCCAATTGATAAAATCCACCGCGCCTTCCAGAGGATCCATCGTGGCAATCACATCGGTAATATCTTGGATTTTGAGATTATGCTCTTTTAAAATCGCAAGCCGCCGCTTCATCAGCACATCATAATCCGGGACATCGCGAGTGGTCAGGCGCAACTCTTTGATGCCGGTTTTTTCCGACACGTTGATCCAGATTTCCGGTACAAACACGCCTTCCAAGTCAGAACAGACAATATACATGGCAGATCACTCCTCTTCATCTCTGTCTTCAATTCGGATCAGCACGGGCTTGTCGCTGACCACATCCAGCCGGGAAATTTCTGCCAGCGCCTTTTTCACATTCGCCTCTTTGGCAATGTGTGTCAGCATGACAATCGGAACCGCGCCGTGGCTTTTGCGCCCTTTCTGATGCACGGATTTGATGCTGATACCGTAATTGCCTAACACACCAGATATTTTCGACAATACGCCGGGTCTGTCCGCGACCGCGAATCTGAAATAATAGTGCATGGAAATCTCATCAATGGGCAGAACCGGCACTTTCCGTATCTGATCCGGCTGATAGGACAGCAGAGGCACTCTTCTGACCGAGCCGTATAAAATATTTCTTGCCAAATCTGCAATATCGCTGAGTATTGCGCTGCCTGTGGGCATCATGCCCGCGCCGTAGCCGTACAGCAGAATATCGCCGACCGCATCTCCGCTGACCGTAACCGCATTGAGGTTGGCATTGACATTGGACAGCAGATTATCCACCGGAATCATTGCCGGATGAACTCTGGCTTCAACCGCGTGTCCCTGATCTTTTCCGATAGCCAGAAGCTTGATGCGATAGCCGAATTCTTTGGCAAATTCGATATCTTGAGCCGTAATTTTCGTGATGCCTTCCACAAAAATATCTTTGAAACTGATTTCCGCGCCGTAAGCAATGGCTGTCAGAATTGCCAGTTTATGGGCTGTATCCAGTCCTTCGATATCCAATGTCGGATCTGCTTCCGCGTAGCCTTTTTTCTGCGCTTCTGCCAACGCGGACTGAAAACTGATGCCTTCATCCGTAATTTTGGACAAAATATAGTTGCAGGTTCCGTTCAAAATACCGATCATTGAGCGGATATGGTTGCTGATCAGTGATTCGCGAATGGCTTTGATAATCGGCATACATCCGCCCACGCTTGCCTCATAAGCCAGATCAACGCCTTTTTCATTGGCAAGCTTGAACAACGTATTGCCCTGCATTGCCAACAGCGCTTTGTTTGCCGTAACAACAGCTTTGCCGTTTTCAATGGCTTTTACGATCAGTTCTTTGGCAATACCCTGCCCCCCGATGGTTTCCACCACAATATCAATATTCGGATCACTGACTACCTGCCATGCGTCATTGATAAACACGCCCGGCTCAAACCGAATTCCCCGATCTCTCGTGTCAATATCCGCGACTTTGGCAAGTTTCAGATCAGCACCGAGCCTTGCCCGGATCAGTGCCCGATTGTCCATCAGTAGTTTGGCAACTACTGTGCCGACAACGCCGCAGCCCAGGATACCTATCTGAATGGCTCTCATTTTACGCCACCTGAACGACTTTTCTGATACCCCGAATGGCCTGATTGGTTCTCAGATTGTTTTCGATCAGCGCAAAGCGGACATACTCATCGCCGTATTCGCCGAAACCCAAACCCGGAGATACCGCGACATGCGCCTCTCTGACCAGCATTTTGGAAAATTCCACAGACCCCATCTTGATAAACTGATCTGGAATTTTTGCCCAGACAAACATCGTGCCTTTGGGACTTTCTACATTCCAGCCCACACGGTTCAAGCCGTTAATCAGCGTATCCCGGCGGTTTTTATATTCATCCCGGATCGCTGCCACACAGTCCTGAGGACCGTTCAATGCAATGATCGAGGCAATCTGAATCGGCTGAAAAATTCCGTAATCCAGATAGCTTTTGATGCGCTGCAATGCCGCGACGGTTTCACGGTTGCCCACGCAGAAACCCACGCGCCATCCTGCCATATTGTAGCTTTTGGACAATGAAAAAAATTCCACGCCCACGTCTTTTGCGCCTTTTGCCTGAAGAAAGCTCGGAGCCGTATAGCCGTCAAAAGTCAGGTCCGCATACGCAAAATCATGAACCACCAGAATATCGTGTTCTTTGGCAAAATCCACGACTTTCTGAAAAAAATCCAAATCTGCCACCGCAGTTGTCGGATTGTGCGGATAACTGATGATCAGCATTTTGGGTCTGGGCCAGGTCTGCTTGGTCGCATGAAGCAGATTGTCGAAAAAATCCGATTCGGGACTGAGCGGAATCCCGCGCACATCTCCGCCCGCGATAATGGCTGAAAACGGATGAATCGGATAAGTCGGATTCGGTGTGAACACCACATCGCCCGGACGAATCGTAACCAGCACCAAATGGGACAAGCCCTCTTTGACACCGATAGTAACGATTGCCTCGGTTTCGGGATCAATATCCACATCATATCTGCGTTTGTACCAATTGGCAATCGCGCCGCGAAGATTGGTAATGCCTCTGGACGCGGAATAGCGATGATTCGTGCTTTTTCTGGATGCTTCCACCAGCTTGTCCACAATATGGTCCGGCGTGGCAAGATCGGGATTTCCCATGCCTAAATCAATCACATCAACGCCGGAACGGCGATACTCCATTTTCAGTTCATTGACCTTTGCAAACACGTATGGCGGCAGACGGTCAAGCCTTGCGAAATTTTTCATATCCCCTCGCTGAAAATTAGTCTGTAAGCCTGTATGTTACAAAATCGAGATAGATTTTTCAACACTTATCTCAGGAAGGGCAGAATTATATCAAATCTCGGAAACCTACCCCCTATCTCCCTTCCCTGAGATGGAGGAGGCGCTGAGATATTTTCCGCATATCAGAAAGGAAAACTATAACTCACCCTACGCAGTAATAGCCGGGATCATTC
>CAZMDM010000574.1:0-1595 GCA_964564775.1 uncultured Desulfonema sp.
ATATTAAAGGCGAAGTAGCCCTTGCCAGATACCTAGTGGACGAAGTGCAGGAAGTCTATCGGCTTCAGGGGGTGCGGATCAACGATAAACATATCGAAGTCATCGTTCGCCAGATGATGCGCCGCGTGAAGATCACGGATGTGGGAGATACAGACTTCCTGCCGGAAGAACAGGTGGACAGAATCGTGTTCGAAATGGAAAACAAAAGAGTGCTGGCAAACAGCGGACAACCGGCATCCGCCGAACCTCTGATTCTGGGAATCACCAAAGCATCTTTGAGTACGGACAGCTTTATCTCGGCAGCCTCGTTTCAGGAAACTACCAAAGTCCTGACCGAATCCGCCATAGCCGCAGATAAAGATGAGTTGAGAGGACTCAAAGAAAATGTGATTATGGGAAGATTGATCCCCGCGGGGACAGGGTTCCCTCTGTACAGAGAGGTTTCTGTTGCAGGTCAAAAAAGTATTTGACAAAAGCTGATTTTTTTTGTACATAATCGGTTTTATCGAATCACGGAAAACATTTGAAAATGTAAGAAAATAAAGGGGAGAGTATGCCGACCATCAACCAGCTCGTCAGAAAGGGCAGAGAAAGGGTCAGAAAAAAGAGCAGTACGCCTGCACTGAAAGGATCACCGCAAAGACGCGGGGTATGTACCCGTGTCTATACCACAACACCTAAAAAGCCGAACTCGGCATTGCGGAAAGTCGCTCGTGTCCGTCTCACATCGGGCATCGAAGTAACCGCATATATTCCCGGTATCGGACACAATCTTCAGGAACACTCTGTGGTAATGGTTCGCGGAGGTCGTGTAAAAGACTTGCCCGGTGTCAGATACCATATTGTTCGCGGAACATTGGATACCGCAGGTGTGAATGACAGAAAACAGGGCAGATCGAAGTACGGTTCCAAGAAACCCAAATGAATTGGGTTCGGTATATTTCAACCCGACAGGAAAACGGTGTAAGCTATGCCAAGACGAAGAGATGTTCCCGAGCGTCCGGTAATTCCCGATCCGAAATATAACAGCAAACTGGTGGCGAAATTTATCAACTGCATGATGCGGGAAGGCAAAAAAAGCATAACAGAATCGTTGTTATATGACGCTTTTAAAATTATCGAAGACAAGACCGGCGAAACGGCGATAAAAATTTTTGATGATGCTGTCGAAAATGTCAGACCTGTGATTGAAGTCAAATCCAGACGCGTTGGCGGATCGACATATCAGGTTCCTACCGAAATCCGTCCGTCTAGACGTACGGCTTTGGCAATCCGGTGGATTATTGATTTTGCCCGCAAGCGATCCGAGAAAGGAACGCCGCAGAAACTGGCATCGGAATTGCTGGACGCTGCAAACAAGCGGGGATCCGCAGTCAAGAAAAAAGAAGATACCCATAAGATGGCTGAGGCAAACAAAGCCTTTGCACATTTCCGATGGTAAAAGGAGGAGATGGAGATGGCGAAGCAGAAATTCGAGCGGACCAAGCCGCACGTCAATGTCGGCACGATAGGACACATAGATCACGGGAAAACGACGCTGACAGCCGCGATCACGAAACATCTGGCGATGAAGGGATGGGCGCAGTATGTTCCCT
>CAZMDM010000575.1:0-7088 GCA_964564775.1 uncultured Desulfonema sp.
CATCAGCAACTATGAAGACGGTAAATGCAAAGAGTGGGTTCAATATGTAAAACAGCAGGAAGGTATTGAAGAACTGACTGACGAACACTCGAAAGTTATCAAAGTTCTTCAGGAATACTATGAAAAGAACGGAATTGCGCCGATGGTGCGTGTTCTTTCCAAGGTTACCGGCTTCAAGCTGAAACACATTTATGAGCTTTTCCCCTCAGGACCCGGCAAGGGAGCCTGTAAAATGGCTGGTCTGCCCAAACCGACCGGTTGCGTCTGATGTGAATTTTCCGATTTTGATGAAGCTGCCCTGCCTCCGAGCAGGGCTTTTTTTATTTAAAACCTTGTAATTTCGGATATTTATTATGTTAATTTCCATAAAATCCGATTCCCGGACACAATTGATCGATATCACTTCCGAAGTTCGGAAAGCGACAGCGGCTTCGGGGATTGAACAAGGGCTTTGTATTCTCTATGTTCCCCATACCACCGCAGGCCTTACCATCAACGAAAATGCTGATCCCACTGTGAAATCAGATATTTTGAAAGTGCTGAATGAAGTTATCCCTTGGGACGCGAATTATCGCCATTCTGAAGGCAATTCTGCCGCGCATATCAAATCCTCGCTGGTGGGTGTTTCCCAGATGATCCCGATTGAAAACGGAAAACTGATCTTGGGAACATGGCAGGGGATATTTTTCTGCGAGTTTGACGGACCCAGAACCCGGAAGATTCATGTCAGTTTTATGCGGAGTTGAATGAGGTGGATTATGAGCCTGAAGCTGCAGCCTGCATCTAAGGTTTCAAGTTTGATAGACGAAATTAATCTTTTCTTGGAAACACAGGATTTTTCCGAGTTTGACTTGAAGCGATTAAAAAAAGAATCTGAAAAAGTTAAAAAAAATGTTGATGTGGCAGATGGATTCAGTCTATTAGGTATGATTGCATGTCTTGAGGACGATATAGATGCGATGCGTAGCTATTTTAAGAGAGCTATTCAGCAATCAGGCGGAAATCCGTTGCATAGAGCTAATTATGCTAAATGTCTGGGATATCAAGGTATTCATCAAGATGCTTATGAGCAGGCTTTAAGAGCTTATGAAAAAGATCAGTCATGCATTGACGCTCTTGATGTTCTTATTAAAAAGACTTGTTTTCTGAATAAAATAGAGGAATTTGAAAAATACACAAAGGCGTGGCACAAATTAACCAGAGAAGATCATATATTAAAAATTTCTTCGGGTTTTTATCCTATTAATAAAAAGGAATATTATGCTTTTTTAAAAAAGTATTCTGATCCTAATCTCTTACCACCGGGACATTTTGCTCCCGAAGATATACTTGTAGCTTGTTATCCGGCTATTGCCCGGATTTTCGGAACACCGATCAGTGTGGCTTTGGAAATTATGTCCGATCCAGATTCAAACCATGAACCAGAATTGGTGGCATTCATTCAATGGTTCGGAGATATGGACGATGGAATGAAACGCTATGATATGTTTGAAGAATGGTACATTGAAAACAACTATGATTTAAAGACCGATTTGGTAGTCTTCAGCATTGAATTAGTGGGGGATTAAAATGGGTTTTGATTGGAAAAAATATCTTGAATTAGCTGAATATATAACTGATAACGCAGATAATTTGCCCGATAAAGAAGCGTGTTACAGGGCATCGGTCAGTCGGGCTTATTATGCAGCGTTCTGTATAACTCGCGGATATATACGGAAGTCGGATGGGCAAGAATATAAAGGCGGAGAAGCCCATCAAAAGATCGTAGAGCATTTACAAACGAGTAGCGATCAACGCAAAAGAGCAATCGCAAACCATTTAAAAGCTCTTCGCAAGGACAGAAACAAGGCTGATTATGACGACAATATCAGTCGTGAAAAACCACGCAACATGGCATTCAAGGCAACAACGATGTCAAAAACGATCATCAGCAAAATTAACGAGCTATCCGCCAGATAACAGAAATGTGAAAATAGTATCGGAGAAAACATAATGATAGACGACATTGACAAAGCGATTTTAAACCGGATTCAGTCCGATTTTCCCATTCAACCCAAACCATATCATGCCATTGCCCAAGATTTGGGACTGACCGGCGATGAGGTAATCCAGCGTCTGACCCGGCTCAAAGCTGATGGCATCATCCGAAGAATCGGTGGCAATTTTTCCCCTGAAAAGCTAGGATTTGTCAGCACCTTGTGCGCGGCTGAAGTTCCGACAGACCGGATTGACCGTTTTGCCGAAGTGGTCAACCGATACCCGGGAGTTACACATAATTATACCCGTGATAACAAATTTAATGTGTGGTTCACCTTTATCGCGCCGTCCATGGCGGAGATTAAAGCGAATCTGGAAAAAATCTCTCAGGAAACCGGTGTTTGTGAGATTCTCAACCTGCCTGCGACAAAAGTATTCAAAATCAAAGCGCATTTCGATCTGTAAGGAGGCGATAGTATGGGATTACCGTCTGAAAAAGCCAGTACCTATACGTACAGCGATTATCTGAGCTGGCCCGATGATGAAAGATGGGAAATTATAGAGGGGGAAGCGTATAATATGAGCGCAGCACCGTCCACAAGGCATCAACTTATTGCAGGAGAGTTGTACCGGCAGATTGCCAATTTCTTATCCGACAAACCCTGCAAAGTGATTATTGCACCTTTTGATGTCAGATTATCGGCTGAAGAAGCGGATGATAAGGTCAGAAATGTTGTGCAACCGGATATTTCAATCATCTGTAATATGAATAAGATAGATGAGCGGGGCTGCAAAGGCGCACCGGATTTTATTGCGGAAATCACTTCTCCCTTCACCGCGTCCAAAGATCATATCCGCAAAGTGGCATTGTATGAAAAACACGGCGTCAGAGAATATTGGATTATTCATCCCTATGACAATATCATTCATGTTCGTCTGCTCGAAGACAACGGGCGCTACGGCAGAGTGGAAATTTACGAAGGTACAGGACATCTTGCGGTGAAAACACTGCCCGGACTTGAAATTGATCTGGACATGCTTTTCAGACAAGTTCCATGAAAGATATTCGCATTGCTGCTGTGATTGTCAACTCGCGGGTCGGAAAAGTTCACGAGAATCTGGACAGAACCATCAGATGGATCAATATTGCCAAGCAGCAGGGCGCGAAAATCGTCATATTTCCCGAAATGAATCTCACGGGTTACGGCATTGATGCGAAGATTCGGGATGCTGCTCAGACGATTCCAGGAGAAACTACGGATATTCTTCAGAAACTCTCGGATCAAGAACAGATCGCGATTCTTGCTGGAATGGCTGAACAAGATGAACAGAACAATATTTACGCGTCTCATCTGGTTATACGACCCGGTACTCCTATCGGTATCTATCGGAAACTGCATATTGCTCCGCCTGAAAAACCTATCTTTTCCGCAGGTAATCATATTCCCATCTTCGAAGCATCCGGTATCCGATTCGGAATTCAGTTGTGTTATGATGCCCATTTTCCCGAACTGAGTACGGCAATGGCAGTAAAAGGTGCGGAAACTATTTTTATTCCTCATGCTTCCCCGCACGGAACGCCGGAAAGCAAGCTGAAGTCATGGATGCGTCATCTTCCGGCAAGAGCTTATGATAACAGTGTATTTGTGATTGCCTGCAATGCCTGCGGCGATAACGGCAATGGTCTGACATTTCCCGGTGTCTCGGTGGCATTCGATCCGTCCGGCAATGTGCTTAACAAATGCTTTTCAGACATAGATAATCTGATGATTGCCGATCTCAAGGCTTCGGATATGGAAAAGGTCAGAGGACATCGGATGCGCTTTTTTCTGCCACATCGCAGAACCGATCTTGACCTGAAAATTATGATATAGTTTGATTTTTTCAATTTTTCATACTAAAACGCATTATGATATTTTTTAAATCGTGCCCTGTCAGATATGAAGTTTTTTCACTCATCGGACTCTGCATAGGAATAGCGGATATGAAAGATTTTAAGCTCGGAACCCAATTGAATATCGCCTTTTTTCTGGCATTGTTCATTCCTCTCGGAATCGCCACGGTCTGGTCTATTATGTATTACAGCCGGAAGATCGAGCAGGAAGCGATACATGCGATCTCTTCCGATCTGACAATTGCGAAGCTTGTTTATGAAAACGAAGCTTCAACGATGGAAAAATTGGCGAAATCCTATGCTCAGAAACGAACAGTAGTGCTGTTTTTCGATCTGTCCATGAATGAAAAACTGGGGCGGGATCTGGCAAAATCTGATCCGTCTCGGACTGCGGACATGGTTACGGTTATAGACCTGAATTATAAGGTTATTGCCCGCTCTCACAAGCCGGAGACATTCGGGGACATCATTTCTCCGAATCTGTTTATCGAAAGTGCTTTGAGCGGCAAAACCGTATCCGGGACAGAATCCGTATCTTACGAAGATATCTGCCGGGACGGAGCGGAATATCTTTTCCGATCTACAACCCCTTCCGAAAGAATCATTGCTCTGACCAGCGCATCACCGATATACGATCAATCTCAGCAAAATATTATTGGAGCGGTGATTGCCCGAAATATTCTGAATGATGATATGGTTTTTATAAATAAGATCAGTAATATCGTCAACAGAGAAATCGCTTTTTTCGATCAAGAAACTATGATTGCCGGCAATATTTCAGGATTTCATGATCTGCCGCCTGACATTCGGAAAAGCTTATTCGAAGAAAATCAGATAGTCAGACAAACGGATATCAGATCAGGAGGGTATCTGTCTGCTTACGAACCTCTGAAGGATATAGCCGGAAAATCCGTTGCTGCGATAATGGTCCGCTTTGATGCAGATAAATATAGCAAGACTCAGAAAATTGCGATCTTATCCTTATCAGGCATTGCAATTGTTGGATTTTTATTGGCGTTTGTCATCAAACTCATTATTCAGCGAAGAATTCTGATTCCGGTTCAGAAGCTGACAGAAGGCACCGAAAAACTTGCAAAAGGGGATTATTCATACCGGCTGCCGATAAAATCTTTGGATGAAATCGGAATATTGGCACAGGCATTCAACACGATGGCAGTGCGGCTCGGAGAACGGGATCGGATGAAAAACGAATTTTTATCCAATACTTCCCATGAACTGAGAACTCCTCTGAACGGCATCATCGGCATTGCGGAATCTTTGACAGAAGGTGTTGCAGGAATTTTACCGAAAAAGGCTTTGTCCGATCTTTCGGTGATCGTGTCCAACGGAAGGCGATTGGTCAATCTTATCAATGATATTTTGGATTTTTCCAAAATCCGGCAGAATGATCTGACGCTTTCGACAGAACCTGTGGATATCCGAACTATTACCGAAAATGTATTGAATCTTCTGCGTCCTCTGATCGGCAAAAAGGAAATCTGGCTTGTCAATTCCATTCCCGGCGATATGCCTGCGGTAACTGCGGATCCAAACCGGATGCAGCAGATTTTACTGAACCTGATCGGAAACGCCGTCAAATTCACCTTTTCGGGAAAAATTGAAATTTCCGCACGCGCAGATCAGCGTTTTGCCGAAATCACGATTTCCGATACCGGTATCGGTATTCCCGAAGATAAATTCGATATTATTTTCGAGTCTTTTGAACAGGCAGACGGCTCGACAGCGAGAGAATACGGCGGTACCGGACTCGGACTTGCAATTACCAAAACACTGGTGGAACTGCACGGAGGCACGATTCGGGTGGAATCCGAGCCGGGAAAAGGTTCCCGATTTACCTTTACCTGTCCGATTTCCGAAGAAAAAGCCGATAAAAACCGGAACATTGGTGAAATCCGGCATGTCCCCGTTTCTGATAGCAATCACGAACCGGCAGTGTCTGCTGCTGATTTTTCTGGCTCAGCCGCCAAAATTCTGATTGCGGACGATGAACCGATCAATCTGCGGGTATTGGAAAATCATCTGACATTGCATCATTATTCGGTCATCAAAGCATCGGACGGATCCGAGGCATTGAAAATGCTTGACACCTGCGGAAAACCGGATTTGGTGATTTTGGATGTGATGATGCCCAGAATGTCAGGTTACGATGTATGCCGGACACTCCGAAAAGCGTATTCGTCTGTCGAATTGCCCATCATCATGCTGACTGCCAAAAACCAGATAGAAGACCTGATACAGGGATTTGAAAGCGGTGCCAACGATTACCTGACCAAACCTTTTGTCAAGGAGGAACTGATCGCGAGAATCGGGATTCATCTTCAGTTATCACAGGCAATGTATGAGCAGAAGCGGATTTTGGAAGAATTGAAATATGCCAAAGAAGACGCAGATCGCGCCAATCGCGCCAAATCCGAATTTCTTGCCAATATGAGCCATGAAATCCGAACCCCGATGAATGCCATTATGGGCTTTACGGAACTGCTCTTTCCTTTGGTCAGAGATGAAAAGCAGAAAAGCTATCTTCAGGCAATTCAGACCGGCGGCAAAAATCTGCTTACGCTGATCAACGATATTCTTGATCTGTCCAAAATCGAAGCCGGTAAAATGGAAATTCGCTATGAATCGGTCAATCCTTACTCGATTTTCGAAGAAATCCGGCAGGTTTTTGCGGTAAGAGTTGCCCAGAAAAATCTGGAGTTTCTGCTCGATATTTCTGATGATATTCCTCAGAGTCTGCTGCTGGACGAAGTAAGGCTGAGACAGATTCTGTTTAATCTGATCGGCAATTCTGTCAAGTTCACGGAAAAAGGATATATCAAACTTTCGGCAAACCGGATTTTTACCCTTGAAGATCGGAGCAAGATTGATCTGATATTTTCGGTGGAAGATACGGGTATCGGTGTGCGATCCGAGTTTCGGGATAAAATATTCGATGCGTTCAAGCAGCAGGATGGTCAGAGTACCCGAAAATACGGCGGAACCGGACTCGGGCTGACCATCACCAAAAAGCTGCTCGAAATGATGGATGGAGAAATCAATCTCAGAAGCGAACCGGGAAAAAGCAGCGTAATTGAATTTATTATTCAAAATGTGGCGGTCTCCACTACGCCCCCCCAGGTTCAGTAAGACAAACTGCTTCAACCGGACAATATGATATTCGAACCCGCAACTTTTCATTTCTCTTATAAACATATTA
>CAZMDM010000576.1:0-7511 GCA_964564775.1 uncultured Desulfonema sp.
ACATCAAAGACCCTCTGGCAGATGAAATCTTGTTCGGAAAATTGGAAAACGGCGGCAAAGTGTTTGTGGATATTCAGGAGGATAAGCCGGTGTTTCGGTATGAATAGCCTATCGGAGTGATTACTTCAGTATCTGCGCCGCCTTTTTTGCCCCGTCCAAAAAGCGGTTATACAAGTCTCCGAATCCGTAAGCATCCTGAATCGTTTTCAAATCCGCCTGAATGAGTTTGATCAGTTCCGCCCGCTTATCGCTATGCAGATATTCGCTTTTCAGCAGCGTTTCTACCTCGCCTTTGAGGGCATTGGCTTTCTGGGCATCCAGAGTATCCGTAACTTCCACAACGGATTTGCCCAGACCCAATGCACTTTCGAATCCGTCGCTGTCTTTGACGATCATCAGCAGTTCTTCCGCGCCGGTGGTCGGGTTTTTCTGCGATTTCAGAATACCCATGCTTTTTGCCAAAAGAATATACGGCATTCCCTCTTTGACCACATCATCCATGCTCGGCACAAAGAGATTCGGGAATTGCTTGCCATCTCCTTCGGTATGCAGTTCCAGCTTTGCCCGCACCGCATTCGAGCCGTTGATCCGCTGCTCGTATTTGTCTTTCAGAAACGGAAGCGTGCTTAAAAATCGGAGCGGAAACAGATTGCTGATACTGATGAGCGTAATCTCATGGGGTCGGATGCCGGTTTCGACAATCTCAACCTCCGAAGGATGACCTTTTCTTAGGGCATTTTTCAAGTCCGACACAAAATCCGCATGTTCGGGAGCTTTGGGCATAATCACCGTAAATTTCGAAACGCCGGTCGGAGAATTGGAAATGCCGGGTCCTTTTTTCTGCTTTTCCATCGAAGTGAATGACGCATAATTGCCTGCATATTTGACCAATTCTTCGATATAGGACTGAAGCGCATGAGAATCTCCCGCGTAGCGATCTTTGAGCTTTTCGATAATACTCACGCCCAGAAGCTTTTCTTTGGAGTTCTGAATCAGGTTATCATGAGTGCGCCGTGCGCTCTGCTCGCATTCATGTTCCAACATGTCCATAAACACGGTCGGCGTGATGCGTTCATTGATGGCTTTGAATCCGGGATTTTCGCCCAATCTCGCGACCAATGCCGCACGCACTTGATTGGTCTGGGTGCGCTGAACTGTTTCGTCTTTGACAAAACGCGTGCTGATTTTTCGGACCAAGTCCGGCTCATAAAAGCGGATAATGTGTTTTTTCAAATCGGTCGCACCGTCATCCGCGCATCGCTCCGAAAGTTTTGCCTCGAATTTTTCGATGGCTTTTTTGGAAGTGTTGATACATTTATCAATTTCCGATTTGAAATCGGTCAGTTCAGTCAGGGTTTCCTGAAGCAGTTCTTTGGCAAACTGCCAGCCTTCGATCCACGTCCGGCAGATATAAATATCCTGCATAAACACGGCTTGGGAATCGAAGAGTTTATCCTGTTTGCCCAGTGCTTTGTCCAATAGCCCGATATTTGCCCATTCGCGATAATTTGCCGTGATTTTATCCGATAAAAACGTTTCCTGATCTTTGAGTTTGCCCAGCTTTTCATCCACAGATTTGAGACGATCTTCGGTGGAAATAATCAATGCTTCAAGCAGCTTGCCGATTTCATGCAGAGACTTGACACCGTTGCGCCATTCATCGAACAATTCGGTTTCGATGCCTTTGCGGATTTCTCTGGCAATGTCTTTTTTTGCCTTGAGCTTTGCCTTGTAGAAATTTTTGACTCCGAGTCCCCGATATTCTTCCACAAATCGTTTTGCACAGATTTTGCCCAGTTCATCCAGCCATGTTTTTTTATCCGAAGATTCCCGGATCAGAATCTTGAAATTGGGCATCACATCCTGCCACTCATTGGCAACCGGCTTCCATTTCCGGTTATTGATATCTTCCGATAAAATTCCCAATGATAAGCATAAATGATCGTTGCTGAGTTTCCAGCGATTCAGCACGTCCTGCTGATGAACCAATTCGTTGAAATCGAGATTTTTGGCTTCATCATTGAATCCGAGCGTATCCTGCCAGTTGTTGTACAGCAGTTGCAAGGATGCCTGACGGGTAAAATCATAAGTCAGATATTCCATGATTTCTTCTTCGGGAATTATCAATCGCTTGATTCCGAAAGTTAAAAACCGTTTGCTGCGTTCCGGCAGATTGGTTCCCGGAGCAGTTTCGGGGGTTCCGTCTCCGTTTTCCGCGTTTTCCATGCGCTTCAGAGATGTCCAATCCGAAATATCTTTGATGGCAACCACTTTCTGATAGAGAAAATCCGCGACCACATTGGGCAGGTCTTTGTTCACATCCACGATCATGCCGTTTTCGTTTTCATTGGTGAACACATAACAGCCGTTGAATGGATCCTGAATCTGATGACGTTCCTTGATGCCGGTAACATCGTAGGGCGCATATCTGCCCACGCTCATGGCATTGAGTTCGCTCAGTGCGGCATATCCGTTGGCATGATAATTTCCGGTATCCCAGCCCTGCGGCGGATGTGTATCGGGTAAGAGCGCGTAGACCAAGATTCGATATTTCTGAGGATCATTGTATAAGCTTCGGGTTTGGCTGATAATATCAATCAATGAGCCGCTGCCGGTACCGCCCGCAAGCCCGCAGCAGATATGAAAGGTTACATCCGCGATATTCGCGCCTTTCTGAATCTGTCTGACCAATTCCTGAATCTGTCCGTTGAATTTGTCCGCATTATTGGCAAACAGAAATCGCCCCAAACGCCGCTTCTGTCCGCCCAGAACTTCGCCCACAATGCTGTTGAGAATATCTTTCCAAAGGGTTCTGTCGCCGATCCAGTTTTTAATGCCCGGATAATTCTGCACATTGTCCAGAACCCCTTGCAGATTCATGCCTTTGATGAGCAGTTGGCTGGCTTTGCCCAACTGGACGCTGGATCCGAGAATCTTCCATGTCGGATCATCAATGCCCATCATTTCCGCGCTGGAATCCACATACAGATAGCCGATCTGAACCCCATCCGGTGTATCCTTGCGAAATTCCTGAAATATCGTTTTTCGGAATGCACGGATGATTTTTCCGCCAGTTCCGCCAAGCCCGATAATCAAATGGTTGCTGCTCATGTTTTCCTCCGATTTGCTTTCAGATATTCACACCGATAAGAACTCTTATTATTCCATTAAACGGAATTTTTCAATAAAAAACACCGCACGAATATCAGAACGGGGTTCGGCTTTTTCCGATCCCGATCTTCTGTCAATTGGGTTTCAATCCGATAAAAGATTCGGAGAGATGATATGTCTGTTTTGTCAATTTTTTTTATTTAAAACAAATAACTATATTTAATCCCTTCTTTCTGATTCCGATTTGCTGATCTGTGAATCTTGGAAATCGGGAAAATATGTGATATAGCCTGTTTTGAAGTTATGAACAGTCTCTGATCTGAGGAGGTTTGGGATTTATGGGGAAAAGAATTTTTCTGATGTGTATATTGGTGGTTTTGATGATCGGGATTCGGGGGGCTGCGGCAGGAACACTGACCATACAGCCATCCCAACTGACTATCGAAATATCCGGCAGAACTGATTTATCCGTATCCGGTGCGAGCGGTTATGTTACATGGCAAGCAATGAAAGGGGCGATTCAGGGAACAGGGACGAAAGTCAGCTATATCGCGCCTGCGGAAGCCGGATCAGATGTGGTGATGGTAACAGACAGCGCGTCAAACATGGCAACCATACAGATTACGGTTACCCCCAAAGTACAGACATCTGCAACTTTTGTTCGGGAAAATGCGATCTGGCGAACCTATATCAACCGGGATAAGGTTAATTCACTAAGCTATTCGGATGATGGAAAGTTTTTGTGGGTTGCCACCAACGGCGGCATCGAGAAGCGGGATGCACAGACCGGAGAAATTTTCAAGGTCTATGGCAAGACAGACGGACTGCCGAGCCTGTCCGTGAACATCCTTTTGTCCGATTTCAACGGCGGTCTCTGGGCAGGAACCGATAAGGGCTTGGCACATCTCAAGTCTGATGGTTCGATGCAGGTATTGAATACGGATACGTCTTCTTTGCCGAGCAATGTGATTTACGCACTGATATCGGATGACAAAGGCGGTATCTATATCGGCACGGGCGCCGGATTGATCCGCTTGAAGTTGGATAATACTTGGACGACAATAGCCGGTTCGCCGTCAGGAGCGATTTACGCGCTGTCTTCGGATGGCAAGGATGGATTGTGGCTCGGTACGAGTTCGGGATTGATGCATCTCAAGTCGGACGGTACATGGGAAACTCCCGATCTGGGGCAGAGCGGATTGCCGTTCAACGCGGTCTATGCGGTCAGACTCGGGGTAAAAGGCGATCTCTGGGCAGGAAGCAACTCTCAGCTCGTGCATCTGAAAACCGATGGCAAATGGGAATATTTCAACAGCAGCAACAGCGGTTTTCCGGGCGGAATAGTCTTGTCGCTTCAAAGTAATATGAACGGCATATACGCGGGAACCGACGACAAAGGGTTGGTGCAGATCAGGTCTGAGGGGGAGTATCTGACATGGACCAAAAGCTCCGGTCTGCCAGATAACCGTATCAGCGCCCTGCTGGTCGCGGGCAGCGACGGGGTCTGGGTGGGAACGCATAAAGGACTTGCCCGGCTTTATGCGGATGGCTCTGTCAAAGCAATGAATTCCGAAAATCCCGGTATTCCGAGTAATACGGTATACGCAACCGCTTATGACGACAACAGCGGAGTATGGATCGGTACGGATAAAGGTCTGACGCATTACGATGTTCAGGGAACATGGACAACATACAGCACGGACAATTCGAAACTTCCGAGCAATACCGTATACGCGCTCGCTTCGGATGGAAGCAAAGGAGTTTGGATCGGAACAGGCGCGGGACTTGCTCATCTGAAAAGCGATGCTTCGTGGGAAGTTTTTACGCCAAGCAATTCCAAGCTTCCGAGCAGCACGGTGTATGCGTTGACATCTGATGGGCGAAACGGTGTATGGATAGGCACAGGCAGTCTGTTTTTATTCGGCGGAGGTTTGGCGCGGCTGAAATCGGACGGAACATGGGAAATTTTCGGAACTTCATCTGCAACCACCTCATCCGTAACTTCAGTATTACCCAATTCATCGGTCAGATCACTGTTTTATGACAGCAGTCGCGGACTGTGGGTCGGGACTGAAGGCGGTCTGGCATATCGCAATTCTTCCGGGACTTGGAAAACCTTTGATATAGCATCCGGACTGCCGGATAATATGATCCGAGCTTTATATGAGGACGGACTGGGCGGAATGTGGATCGGCACAGACAAAGGCTTGTCGCATCGCACACAGGATGGTGTATTCGAATCTTTTTCCAAAGATAATTCCGGGATTCCAAACAACAGTGTAAAAGCATTGATATCGGATAGTTATACTGGTGTCTGGGTGGGAACGGCAAACGGTCTCGGATATTTCTATCGGAATGAGCAATGGGATACGTTTGATGCCAAAAATTCCGGTCTGACGAATATGGTCATCAATACCTTGACGCCCGATGAGACCGGGGGGATGTGGATCGGAACAGACGGAGGATTGGTACACATACGCTTTTCCGAAAAGCCGGTACTTAAGGCAAAACTCGACAGCGCGGCTGTCAGAAGCGCATTGACTTCCGAAAAACGTGCTGCCATTATTGTTCAGCCCAGAGGCAACGATGATGAAAAACAGAATCTGATCTTCCGGCAAATGGCGGCATACTCTTATCAGACTCTGGTTGCCAGAGGCTATGATAATAATGAAATTTACTTCCTGTCTTATCGCCCGGATGCAGATGTAACCGGCGATTTTGTGGCAGATCATTATGCGGTAGATGGTCCTGTAACTCTGACCGAATCTGCCAACGGTAGCAAAGCCAGAGACATCACGGTTGCCGATATCCGCACTGCATTCGAGTGGGCTGTCGGAAGAGGCAAGCCGGATCAGCCCCTGCTGTTTATTTTTGTCGGCTTGGGAACCGAAGATTCGCTGAAACTGAGTCCTTTCGGAGATGTTCTTAAAGGCTCGGAACTGAATACGATGATCGGCAATTATCAACAGGCAGTGTCAGGCAAAGTCATTGCTATTCTGGAAACCCCATCCTCTGCCAAAATATTCGGCAAAATATTCGGTCAGAATCGGATTCTGATCGGCAGCACCAATACCGGTCGGGCAAATTATGATGCAATGGGCATGATTTCATTCAACAGCCTGTTATTCAATTCGCTGCGTTCCGGCAAAAATTTCTATGATGCATTTCAGGCGACCTCTCAGATGATGACCAGTCTGAAAACGCCTTACAGCACACAGACGCCTCAGATGGATGACAGCGGAGACGGTTATTTTACATCAGGGGACGGAACCGTTGCAAAAACCTTTTGTTTAAATGGCTGTTTTGATTATCCTCTTGGCAAAATCACACTGACGCCCGCCGGCACGGGCGGTTCGGTCAATATGGGACAGACCGTTGAATTATCGGTATCGGCAACTTCTGAAGGCAGCGTTGGAATTCAGAGAGTATGGGGGATGATCAGCAGTCCCGAAACCGCGTATAATCGCGATGCCCAGGGCTTTGCCACAACAGCATCGGTGATTCTGAATATGAGCGGTACAATCCAGTATAAAGATTTCAAATATCGCGGGGATTATGTTGCTGTATTCATGGCAAAAGATAAATACGGCAATGTTACCGTATCTTCACCGATGGTTTATACTCTGGGGATCGGCAAAGATATTGCGTTAGATCCGATTCCTTCCCAATCTGTATATTATAACGGTGATCAGTGTAAAATTACTATTCCATCGGAATCTCCGGGGAAAAATCGCTATGTGCGGCTGACGATTCCGGGCGCGAGCAATATGCTAGTATTCACCGCCTTGAATACGCCATCGGTATTTGACGGAACCAGCCTTCCGGCATGGAAAGGCGGCGATGTCGTTCTGAATATGAAGGTTATATCGGATTTTCCCAGAGGCGACTATCGGATCGAACTGATTTATGTGCCGACCGGTGTTGATCCTCTGACGAATATGGGACTTTGGGAAATCGGCGAAGCAACGTTCAAGATTGCATCCACGCCGTCTCCGGAAATTGCGGTGCCGATTCTGTCTCAGACCAAATATGTGAATGGCGATCAGTGCCGGGTCAGTCTTCCGGCTCTTCCGAGTGGCAAAAAACAATATGCAGGTCTGATGATCCCGAACAATACCGCACTGTTTTTGTTCACCGGCATGAATGCCATATCCGCATTCAATGGCTCGACGCTTCCCGAATGGAAAAGCGGTACGGTATTGCTGGATCTGCCGATCACGGCTTCGATTCCGAGAGGAGAATATACGGTGTATCTGCTGCGCGTCCCGACTACTCTCAGCAATCCGCTGACCAATACTTCCGCATGGGAATTGGGACAGGCAAAGTTCAAGGTGGAATAGCAAGGTGTTATGTGTTAAGTGTTATGTATCAGGAAATACTAACACTTAACATATATATTT
>CAZMDM010000577.1:0-2962 GCA_964564775.1 uncultured Desulfonema sp.
CATGCGGATATCGAGATTCGCGGAGACGCTCTGCCGCTCAGAATTCCCGATACTGCGGACATGCTGGTAAATACACGCCTGAAACTCACTGGTGTTCCTGAAAAATCCCTGCTTCAGGGAGAAGTTGTCATGATCGAAGGACGATATTATCGCAACATGAATCTCAGTTTGCTGAACATGGTTCAATCTGTCAAAGAACGAAAGCGCGAAGTCGAGGTGGTTCGCAAAAATGTCGAATTGAATTACCCTTTTGCAAAGCAGATGGCTTTGGATATCTCGATTAAACGGCGCAATGCGTTTCTGGTGGATAACGATATTGCAAAGCTCGAAGTGCTTCCTGATCTGAAAATTCAGGGAACGCTCAATAAACCCCTGGTCAGCGGGCGTGCCGAAATTCCGACCGGAAGTATCAAATATCAGAAGAAAACTTTTGAACTCAAACGCGGCTACATTGATTTTGTGAACCCTTATGAGATCGAGCCTGAACTCAATATCGAAGCCAAAGCGGAAATTCGGAAATGGACTGTGGTTCTGACCATAACGGGAACCCCGAAAAATCTCAATTTCAAGCTCAGTTCCACGCCGTTTGAGGAACACGGGGATATTCTGTCGCTGATTTTAATCGGCAAAACCACCAAAGAACTGATTGAAAGAGAAGGCGGAACTTCTCAGGCACCGGGGCAGTTGCTGGCTCAGATTGTCGCGGAAACCTTCGGAGATGATTTTAAAAATGCAACTGGCTTGGATATTTTTCAGGTGGATTTTCAGGAAAAAGATGAGCGCAAAGTGAAAAACAATAACGGTTCCAGTGCGGTCAAAGTAACGGTCGGCAAGGAACTTTCAAAGCGCATGGTGGTCAAATATGCCGTAGAAAGCAAAGACGGTGAAACCATTCAGAAAGCCATTGCGGAATACAAATTTCTCGAAAATCTGCTGATGAGCGCATTTCAGGACAGCAAAGGAGGATTCGGTGGTGAATTGCAATTCCGGCTTGAATTTCGATGAATGTAACTGTATATGAGTATGATATTAAAATCCGAGTTATCACACAGCAACCGATTGCCGCGCTATTATGAAATATCAGAGTCCTATCGGGACAACACCTCATAGCCCGGAACTTCATTTGCGGAAAGAACAATATGAAACTGAGTATCAAACTGATAGTCCGAAGTCTGATTATCGCTCTGACACCCTTGATTTTCGTAGGAATATTTGCTGTCATGACTGCATCGGAGGCATTGAATCATTTCGGAAAAGAGCAGCTTGTCAATCTGAGAAAAACAGTGATTGATCTGGTCAATGCCAAACTGGACGAGCAGATGAATCTGCTGATCAACGCGTCTGCCAATGATGCGGTGATTGCCGATATTGTCCGAACCATAGAAAGCACCGGCATCATGGAAATGGCTCAGTTCCGGCTCGGTAAAGCAACCACCGTATTTCACGATAAAACTATTTATGAAAATTTTTTCATCACAGACAGCAAGGGAATTGTTATCGGAGATACTTCAGGCGGAGCGTATCTGAAAACCGATATATCTCAGGAAGAGTATTTCAAAGAAGCGATCAAGGGGAATACGGTTATCGGTCATGTTGTCAAAGCAGAAAATAAAGTTCCATATCTTGTTTTTGCTTCTCCTGTCAGGAAAAAAAACAATGATATTATGGGAATCATCGTTTCGGGATGGAAATTGGATGCTCTGAATCGGAAAATCGGAGAGTTGAAATTCGGCAAAACAGGTTATGTCTTTGTTGTTGATAAAACCGGCATGTTTATTGCCCATCCGAACAAAGAAAAGGTTATCCGTACCAATATAAAAGAGTTAAAAGAAATAGAAAATATCAGCAAAGAAATATTGTCTTTTCAGGAAAAAATCCGTGAATGCCGATATGAAGGCGCTGACAGAATCATTGCGTTTGCGCCTGTCCGAACCGGTATCTGGAGCTTGGGAATTGTGATTTCCGAATCCGAGTATATGACGCCGGTAATCAGAATGAGACATATCATTTTCGGTGCTATCCTGACTACCGTGATTCTGGTTGTGATCGCGGTAATTGTATTTGTCCGAAATTTTTCAAGACCCATCCGCTATTCTATCAGAGAGATCAATGAAAGCTCAGAGCAGATATCTCTGAGTTCGGAACAGATCGCTTCGGGAAGCAGGGTTCTGGCGGAAGCTGCGATACAAGGCAGCAATCTGCTGGAAAATGCGTTTTCCTTTCTGAAAGAAATATTTCTCACCATCGGACAGAATGCGGAAAGTACCGGGCAGACCGATCAGCTTATGACAGATCTCAGCCGGATCATCACGGATATGGATACGGTGATGAACGGGTTGAACGATTCGATGAAAGAGATATTTGCAGGAAGCGAAAAAGCCTCCGAAATCATAAAATATGTGAATGAAATTGCGTTTCAGACCAATCTGCTGGGATTGAATGCTGCCATTGAAGCAGCAAGAGCTGGAGAAGCCGGGGCAGGATTTTCAGTGGTTGCGGATGAAATCAGAAATCTCGGCATCAGGGTTTCGGAATCGGCAAAAACTACTTCGGTACTGATCGAGGGGATTTCGGGAAAAGTGGGCAGCGGAACCCAGCTTCTTGAGAAAACAGATAGATATTTCAGAGAAATGAGCGATGTTTTTCAAATTATCAGCGGGCTTGTAAGAAAGATTACCGATGTGTCTCAGGAACAGACACGGAAGGTGGATCAGGCAAATCAGACACTTTCCGAAATAGACAAAGTAACACGGGAGACGAGTTCGAAAGCCGAAAAATGTACCGCTTCGGCAAACGAGATGAATATCAGGGCTGAGCGATTGAAAGAAATTGTTATCGAACTCATATACTTACTCGAAGGCAGGAATGATCCCTGATTTTTCAACACCGAGCGATAAATCGCCCGGCTAGAAGCTGAAGTCTGCTGAAGCAGACTGAAAATATAGCCGGCTTCAGCCTGCTT
>CAZMDM010000578.1:0-7640 GCA_964564775.1 uncultured Desulfonema sp.
CATCTGCACCAGTCGGCGATAAGAATCATACACAAATCGCTCGTCTCCGGTCAGTGCTGCCATTGCATGAGCAGTATCATCGTTCAGCCCGATGTTGAGAACCGTATCCATCATGCCGGGCATGGAAAATTTTGCGCCGGATCGGCAGGATACCAGCAGAGGATTTTTTTTGCCGCCGAAAGTTTTGCCGGTTGCTTTTTCCACCAGTTTCAGCGCTTCCAGTTCCTGCTCCCACAAGCCTTCGGGAAACGCACCGCCGGAAGCCAGATAGGAATTACAAGCTTCTGTGGTAACTACGAATCCGGGCGGAACCGGCAGCCCGATTCTTGCCATTTCCGCAAGATTCGCACCTTTGCCGCCCAGAAGTCCTCGAACTCCATCCCAAGTACCTCCGGCATATTTTTCCGCCTGATCTACTTCATGAAACAGATAAACCCATTTTTTCATTGAAAATTCTCCTCTTTACATCGTCAATTGTTATTCTCCCAACCGGAATTCTCAGGGATTTTCGGAATTACCGCTATTGACATTTTATGTACGCATTTGGGTATATTTCCCGTTCCGTCAGGATTCACCCACGATTTGCTTTTAGTCGGGTAAACCATTGCCAGCCAAGAGATCGGATCAGTTTAAGATTCTCAAGGCTTGAATACCAACTGTCAAAAGACATATTGTATTTTTTTATCATATGGCTTATCCAAGGTGGAGTCGTCTAGAATCAGAAATCCGTCTCTGCCGGTGAAAGGAGCAGCTTCGCGCCACAAAGCTTCTGTGTCAGATGAAAGCCTGTGAAGCAGATGGTTAACTGAGTCACGCGACGGACCGCATTCATAATCCGGTTGTACTTTTTCAGCTTCGGTACAACTGAAAACTTTCGACACTGCGGTCAGAAAATTGATATAATCATATTCATTACATTTCGGAGGATTCATAAAAAAATAACATAACATTTTCAACTCAGTTTTTCAACTGCGTAACTCGTTAATCTTTTCCAACCCCTTTCACACAGGAGGACATACATGGCAAAACAGTTGGCAAAACCCAGATATCTGAAAGCAGGGGTCTCTGCAAAAACCGAAGTCCCTGAAGAACTCACCGCAAAACGCGAAGAAGCTCGCAAACAAGCAAAAGAAAAAGCCCGTGCCAGAACTATGGCACGTCAGCAGGTAATTGCGGAAAAGCTGGCTTCCGCGGTGGAAGAAATGACTTCTTCTCTGGAACAAGCGTCAGGCGCGTCTGAAGAACTCGGAAAAACAACAGATATTGTTGCCAGCGCTGCGGAAGAAGCCTCATCCGGTGCTGAAGAATCGCGGGTGGCTATCGGACAGATTACCAAATCCGCGGAAACCGCAGTGGGACGCACCAAAGTGTCGCTTCAGAAGACCAGAAATCTCAAAGAACTCATCCGAAACACCACTGCCGAAATCAACGGACTGGTTCAGGGCGTCAGAAACGCGTCTGCTTCCAATATGGAATCCACCAAGCTGATCCGGGAATTGGAAAAAAATTCCGAAAATATCGGCGAAATTGTGGGCGCGGTGGTTCGGATTGCGGATCAGACCAATCTGTTGGCACTCAATGCGGCTATTGAGGCTGCCAGAGCCGGAGAACACGGTCGCGGATTTGCGGTGGTGGCGGATGAGGTCAGAAATCTTGCGGAAATTTCGGAAGACAGCGCAAGAGGCATCCGCAATGTGGTGGAAGATATTCAGCAGCAGGTTCAGTTGGTGGTCAGCGATATCGAATCTGTCAGCAAAAGCTCTTTGGAAGAAGCGGAGCGTTCCGGGATCATTATTCAGGATTTTGATAAAATCGATGCGGATCTGAACGCGTTGATGGAAGGAGTCGAAGAAATTGCCAAAAGCGCTTCAGATATCATGTCTGACACAGAGGAATTTTTAAAGGGCGCGGAAGTGATTGCCACCAATGCGGAAGAACAAAGCAGCGCGGCAGAAGAAGCCCGGAAAGCGGTGGAACAGCAGAACAAAGCATTTGCCGAAATGCAGACCGCGTCCGAAAATCTTGCGGAACTGACCGAAACACTGAGAGGCTCTGTTGATAATACAAAAACTGCCGAAGAAGTTGCCGCGTCTGCGGAGCAGTTATCTGCGAATATCGAAGAAGCCACTGCATCTGCCGCGCAGATTATGACTGCATTGCAGCAGATTGCCAAAGGTGCACAGAATCAGAGTCAGGCTGCGGAAGAAAACCGCGCACTTGGAGAAAAACTGGAAACCGCGCTCAAAGCCGTGTCCGACCGCACCCGGGAATCCGAGAATCTTCTCAATGATCTCAAGGATTTGATTTCCAGAAACAAAATCAGCGTGGATAATCTGATTCACAATATCAGCAAGTCATCGGATTCCTCTTCACAAACTGTTGTCAATGTCAGAATTTTGGAAGAACGCACCAATAACATCAATAAAATTATTGACAAAATCGTGATGGTGGCATTGCAGACCAATATGCTGGCAGTCAACGGCTCTATCGAGGCCGCACGGGCAGGCGAATTCGGCAGAGGATTTTCGGTTGTGGCGGGCGATATTCGCACCCTTGCCAATGATTCTTCGGAAAATGCCGAAAAAATCAAGGACATGTTACGGTCCATGCAGTCTCAGATCGGTATTGTTGCCAATGACTTGGAAAAAGCTGCCAAAACCTCTGCCGAGGAAGTCGAAAAAGCCAAAAAATCCACCGGCAATCTGATCAGCATCGAAATAGATATGGAAAGTGTCAGAGCCAGTGTTCAGGAAGTCAGCATTGTGATCAGAGAAGCATTGACCGCTCTGGAACAGGCAAACAAAGCAGTTGCGGAGATCACGATCAGCGCGGAAAAATCGGCAAAAGTAACCAATGAAGCGGCAAAAGCGGCTGAAGAAGGCAGCAAAGGCATGAAACTTATTTCCGAAGCCATCGAGGATATTGCAGGACAGGCGGATGAACTTCAGAATATCGGAGGA
This sequence comes from uncultured Desulfonema sp., assembly GCA_964564775.1. Taxonomy (GTDB): domain Bacteria; phylum Desulfobacterota; class Desulfobacteria; order Desulfobacterales; family DYRC01; genus DYRC01. The sequence goes on from CAZMDM010000578.1 coordinate 2,961, forward strand.
TAAGCCATGTCAGAACAAGAACTGAAAGCCCGTTCCATGCCGGGTTCGGATGAGCGGCAGGTGGTGGTGTTTCACCTGTCCGAAGAAGAATTCGGGCTGGAAATTGACAAAGTGAAAGAAATTGTCCGGCTTCCCGACATGACGCCGATTCCGCGTGCGCCCGACTATATTGCGGGAATCTGCAATCTTCGCGGCAATATCCTGCCGATCATCGATACCCGGATCCGCTTTTCGATAGACGCGGGCGAGGCAACAGATCATACCCGTCTGCTGGTGGTCGAAAACAAAGGGATTCTTTCGGGGCTGATTGTGGACAGTGTGCGCGAAGTCATGCGCCTGAATTATGCCCATGTCGAGCCGCCGCCTGCGGTCTGCCGAGGCATTGACCGGGAATTTTTAAACGGCGTGGTCAAAGTGGATGATGGCAAACGCCTGATTTTGATTCTGAATCTGGATGAAGTGATTTTTTCGAAGGCACAAAGCGGCAAAGGCACAGAGGCACAGAGTTTCAAAGCTGTGAGCGCGGAAAAAAGATCCGAAGAAAAAATATCCGAAGAACATCTGGTGTCTTTCCGGGTGGCAGAAGATGAATATGCCTTCGATATTTCAAAAGTTCGGGAGATTATCAAAATCAATGACATTACCGCGATTCCCAATGTACCGGGCTATGTCAAAGGGCTGTTCACCATCCGAAATCAGTTGATGCCCATCATTGATCTGCGGGAACTGCTCGGCTTGTCTTCGCTGGTTTCCGAGCGATATGCCATGATTGACAAAGCTGTTGAGGAACATCGGGCATTTACGGACAGAATCCGTCTGGCACTGAGCAGCGGAACGCATTTTGTCGGGACATTGAAAGCCAAAGAAACGGTTTTCGGCAGATGGCTGGAAAATTACAATACATCGGGTTCCGAAGTCGAACAGGTGGCAAAACGCCTTAAACGGGCAAGAGCAGAATTTTTCGGATATGCCGCATCTGCCTTGGCTGCAAGCGGAAAAGACGCGAAAATGAGTCTGTTCAAAGACAATATTGTGCCGCGATTGTCGGTGATTACGGATATGCTGTCCGAATTCAAAGACGTGATGACCCGGCATATTCTGGAAGATCAGCGAGCGCTGGTGATTCAATCCGGGAACATCACCATTGCGTATCTGGTGGACGGAGTGGATGAGGTGATTCGGATTCCGAAAAATGTGATTGATGACACGCCGGCTATGGCGAGATCTGCAAGAAAAGAAATCAAATCCGTTGCCAAATTGGATCAGGGGAAACGTCTGATTATGATTATGGATGAATCTGCCCTGATTTCTTCGGAATCTTCTCAGATCGCATCGCAGACCGCTGTGAAAGCGGATGAAAACGACATCGGCAAAACATTGGCGCAGCAGAGCATGGCTGAAGAACAGGTGGTTACATTCACTATCAATACGGAAGAATACGCGATCAGAATCATGCAGGTTCAGGAAATCAATCGGATCACGGATATTACCGCAGTGCCGAGAGCGCCGATCTTTATTGACGGCATGACCAATCTGAGGGGCAATGTGATTCCCGTGCTGAATATCCGCCGTCTGTTCGGCTTGGAAGACCGGGACGCGAATGATCAGACGCGTATTATCATTGCGGATATTGACGGAAACAAAACCGGCATCCGGGTGGACAAGGTCAATGAAGTTCTGCGCCTTCCCAGACAGGATATTATTCAGACGCCGGATATTGTTACCTCTGAATCGAACCGCTATATGCGCGGGGTTTGCAGAATCAGTGACGGAAAACGGCTGGTGGTGCTGCTGGATGTCGAAAAAATTCTGGGCAAGGAAGAATTGAATCATCTGGCTCAGATGATGAATTATCCCGAACCCCGCAAAACTGCGGTTGAGGAAAAAAACAAGAAGATGATAAAACGGAAAAAAGCCCCGAAATAAATTTCAGGGATAGAAGCGAAAGCAAGATGAAGCCAGCTATTTTTCAAACAGCCCGCTTGAGCGGGGTTCAGCTTCTATCCGGGCGATTTATCGCTCTTAAAAGAATTGGAAACCATGATAAAACGAGTCATAAATGTCCTGATATGCGATGATTCCGCGCTGATGCGGCGTAATCTGAAAAAGATTATCGAGTCCGACCCGGAGCTTCGCGTGATCGGATTTGCCAGAGACGGTGAAGATGCGGTGATCAAAGCGCGGGAACTGCGTCCCGATGTCATCACGATGGATGTGAACATGCCGGAAATGGACGGCATTACCGCGCTTCAGATCATCACTCAGGAAGGCATTGCTCCGGTGCTGATGATTTCCGCACTGACACAGAAAGGCGCGGAAGCAACGTTTGAGGCAATGGCATTGGGCGCATTCGATTATGTTCCCAAACCCGGAGGAACCGTTAGCGTTCAGATGGGATCGGTGGCGCATGAGATCATCCGAAAAATCAAAGCCGCATCCCTGCCGGGCATTATCCGAAAGCTTTCCCGGAAAACGCTTTCGAGCATAGAAAAACCCGGAAAAGTCCGGCGTAAAGCGATGCCGTCAAAAGGCTTGGGATTCAAGGCTGTGGCTATCGGCATTTCGACCGGGGGACCCAAAACGCTGTTCGATGTGCTTCCGTTTCTTCCTGCGGATTTACCAGCAGCCGTATTTCTGGTTCAGCACATGCCGCCCCAGTTTATCAGTTCTTATGCCAGAAGAATCGATTCCAAATGCCGGATGCGGTGCATAGAGGCAGAAGTCGGAATGAAGGTCGAGCCGGGAACGATTTATCTGGCAAAGGGCGGGCATCATCTGATTCCGTATCTGAAACCCAATCGCGATATTGTCATCCGCCTTCCCAAAAGACCGGAACACGCGTTTATTCCGTCTGTGGATGTGATGATGAATGCGGTGCTTAAGGTTTTCGGCGCGGATACGGTCGGCGTGCTGATGACTGGCATGGGAAATGACGGCTCTGCGGCAATGGTCAATATCCGCAAGGCAGGCGGCATCACCATTGCCGAAAGTCAGGAAAGCGCGATTGTTTTCGGAATGCCAGCCGAGGCTATCGAAATGGGCGGTGCGGAGATTGTTGCGCCGAGTTGGGATATTGCCGATGAAATTATCAAGGCGGTGGAATAGCTATCCGATTTTACGCCCAGAAATAAATTTCAGGGCTAGAAGCTTAAGCAGGCTGAAGCCCAGCTATAATCATTTAACCTGCTTCAGCAGGTTTCAGCTTCTAGCCGGGCGATTTATCGCTCGGTTCATAGCCGATGATGATGAATTTAATTACGCACTCAGGGGATGATTAGGCAACTATGTCTGCACAAACAAAACATGAGATTTTTTCGATCCTCCTGAAAAATCAGAATGCAATCAAAGCATTGGGAGTGAAAAGAATCGGTCTGTTCGGTTCTTTTGTCCGAAATGAACAAAGAGCAGAAAGCGATATAGACCTGCTTGCGGAATTTGAGCGCGGGCTGAAAAATTTCGATAATTTCATGAATCTTTCATTTTTATTGGAAGACCTGCTCGGACGGAAGACAGAAGTGCTTACTCCTGAGTCCGTCAGTCCGTATATTTTACCCTATATTGCCGGAGAAGCAGAATATGTCCCTTTCACTGTCTGAATATCTCCGGCAATAAAAGTCCCATAGGGACGATACATAATAGCCCGGAAATTCATTTCCGGGAAAAGGAGAAACTATGCTATGCAGCAACTGATTGACGCGTTGAACAGCCCCGATGAAACAGAACGCATCTATGCCGCGCAGGATATGGCAGAAGAGAGCAATCCCGAATTTGCTTTGCCGTTGATTGAAAAGCTTTCCGCAGAATCCTCTCAGGGCGTCCGAGATGCGATTGTATTTGCCCTGAAATCCCTGCCATGTTCGAATGTTTTCAAGCAATTATTCGATCTGCTGCATTCTCCTGATGCGTATCTGAGAAACGCGGCAATCGATATTTTCGGAGTTCAGGGAAAAGATGCCATTGAATTCTTAAGCCTCCGCCAAAGCAGCAAAAATGCGGAAGTCAGAAAACTGATTCTGGATGCCTTGTTTGCCACCGGAAATCGGGATGCTCTGCCGTATATCCGATCCGCGCTGAACGATGCCTCGATCAACGTGCAGATTACGGCTGTCGAGTATCTCGGCAGATTCGAAGATCAGCACAGTGCGGATGATCTGCTCGCGCTGTTTCGGCAAAATGACGAACCCATGCTGAGAGCCTCGATATTGCAATCTCTGATACTGATCGGGTCGGAGCCGCATATTCGGGAAGTTTTTCCGATTCTTGTTCCGAATCATGATTTCGGAAATGCGGATTTTCTTTATCTTCCGCAACTCATGCGGCTTTCGGCAAAAATTCGCGATATATCTCTGCTTGAGAAGATATTGACTGCGATCCCGGATATATCTTTGTATGCCGAAGATATTTTTGCGTCTGTCGAAGAAATCTCCCAACATGAGGATATTTGTAAATATCAGACAATATTGATAATAATTCAAAAACTGATGAACGAATGCTCGGATGAGAACATCCGTATGTTTTGCAAAGAGATTCTGGATCGGAAATAAATTCAATTTTACGCCCCGAAATAAATTTCAGGGCTAGAAGCTCAAGCAGGCTGAAGCCAGCTACTTCTAGCCGGGCGATTTATCGCTGATGAACGAATGCTCGGATGAGAACATCCGTATGTTTTGCAAAGAGATT
>CAZMDM010000579.1:0-5785 GCA_964564775.1 uncultured Desulfonema sp.
GGATAAAGTCCTGCGAAATCGCATCAATATCGCTTTCTTTTCCTTCTTTGACTGTGATTTCAAAGTCAACCGTATCATGAACGCGCTGAATCATCTCATCGCCGGACACTTCGAAGCCTGTCCGCAGAATCTCATGGCGCCGGATGATTTCTGTAAATGCCCGATTCAGCCGGTCAATATTGAGCTTTCCCTCAATAAACGTACCTCCGGGCAGATGATAGGGCAGTTCCCCACCTTCCAATTGGCTTAAAATATATAACCGCCGCTGCTCGGAGGAGCAGTTCAAAGTGTCTTTATTTTGCACGTTGCACTTTGCATTTTGCATTGCTGAAAACGGGAATCCGTTGTTTCGTATTTCCTCGACACTCTCTTTGATTGCTCGGATAATTTTATCCACATCTTCGCGGGTATGGGTTGTCGAGAAGAAACAAATCCGGCGCTCCCATGTATAAACGCCTTTTTCCATCAGCAGATAGAACATCAGATCTGTGGTAATGGGCTGAATCGCAGGATCATAATCCCCAAAAGAGTCGAATTTGAAAAACGAGGCGCAATACCGCACCCTGAGCGACACATTCTCTTTTTCAAAATACGCATTGATCGTATCGGCAAAATACGCGGTCAGCGCATTCACGCGTTCCTGAAGCGCAGGTCCTTCGGCTTTCAGATATTTCAGCACAGCCAACGATGCTGCCATAGCCAACGGATGCTTGCAGAAGGTTCCGCCGAAAAAGGTTACGCCTTTTGCCGGAAATGAGTTATCGCCGTATTTCCACATTCCGCCGTCAATCGCGTCCATAAATCTGGATTTACCGGAAATAATGCCCAGAGGCATTCCGCCGCCGATGACCTTGCCGTAAGTAACGATATCTGCCTGAATATTGTAGAATGCCTGCGCGCCGCCCTGACGGATGCGGAATCCGGTAATGATTTCATCGAAAATCAGCGCGGTTTTGCTGTGATAGGTGATTTCTCGAAGTTGATGGAGAAACTCGCGCGGCTGAAGGCTCGGATTGCGGCTCTGCACCGGCTCGGTCAGAATAGCCGCGAGTTCGCGTCCGTGCGCTTTGATAAATTCCAGACTTTCAGGATCGCCGTATTTCAGCACATACACATCCTCGACCATTTTCGGAGGCGTTCCCGGAGACGCGGGAAAAGAGCCGTGTCCTGTGGGAATTGCCAGAATGCCGTCAAATGTGCCGTGATAAGAGCCTTGAAACAATGCGATTTTATCGCGTCCCGTTACGGTTCGGGCAATACGGAGCGCGGTCATCACGGCTTCGGTTCCAGTATTGCAGAAGGTAACCCGGTCAACGCCGGTCAATTCACAGATCAGTTCCGCCACATCGCTGGTCAGATCAAACTGAGGTCCCAGATGAAAGCCGTCTCTCAATTGCTTTTCAACCGCCTCCACCACAAATGGCGCATTGTTGCCGAAATAATTGACACCGTAACCGATTGCCATGTCAATATATTCGTTGCCGTCAATATCCCACAGCCTTGCTCCCTGCGAGCGGTGCGAGGTGATCGGATACATAATTTCTTTCAAAGACATCCGAAAGCCGAGCGAATTGATCCAATCCGAAAACACGGGACGATGTTTGTCAATCAGTTCTTTGGATTTCCGGGTGCGCCGGATGTATCTCTCGCAAAAATCCCGGACAAATCTTTCCTGCTGCGGCGATAACTCATCCTTGACCAGCTTCATTGATCGGAAATCCGCTTTTTCATGCCGATTTTCTTTTTGGGACTGGGAGGATGGCGCGGCTGTCGGCAATGCGGGCGCAACTGCTTTCGGCGGCACAGGCGCAAGTGTTGTATCGGCAATCGGTCGTCCTTTCAGCACCTCCAATTGCTGCGACATGAGCTTAGACATTGCCTGAATCTGCTCACGCATGATGCTTTCGATTCCGCCCCCCTGCACCAGTGCGATATTTGCGGTCGAAGCAGAAGGCTCAATGCTCACCGTGTCTTCATTTTGCACTTTGCACTTTGCACTTTGCACTGCTTTTTCTGCGCTTTGCACGGTATTTTCCTGCGGCATCATCTGATCAATATAATCCGCCAGTTTCTCGGTCGTATCCGTATCTTCGTAAAACTGGCTCATCCGAATCTCGACATTGAAATCGTTTTCAACAGACTGTTTCAGCCGGGTCAACATAATCGAACTCAGACCCATTTTGAACAGATTCAGATGAATATCAGGCAATTCAATGCCCGAAATACTTCGGATGATGCGCTGAAGTTCCGCAATAATCGTGTTTTTCCGACTCATATCTGTCCTGCTCGGACTCGCTCCTCTCAAAATGGGATGATCGCTTTTCTGCGTGATTGTCGTCTCTCGATGTATCTCTCTGACCGGATTTTTCCAATATCGTCTGCGCTGAAACGGATATGACGGCAGCATGATTTTCTTTCCCGGCGATGAGGCATAAACGCCCTGCCAGTCAATGGAAATGCCGTATTCATACAATTGTGCAATGGCTTTGAGCAGTTGCCGGGAATCATCTTCGCCTCGTATGAGTGACGGCAGCCAAATTCCTTTTCCATCCAAGCATTGCTTGCCAAGCCCGGATAGCACCGCATGAGGTCCGATTTCCAAGAATATCTCATATCCCTGATCTGCCAATGTTTGTACACCGTCATAAAAGCGCACGGTCTGGCGCAGATGACGACACCAGTATTCGGGTTTTGTGATTTCCGAAGCCTGAATTTGCTTTTCCGTCAGATTGGAAATAATAGGCAATGCAGGTTCGGATAATCGGACATCAGAAATAACCTTATGAAACTGATCCAAAATCGGTTCTGTCAGATGCGAATGAAAGGCATGAGACACCTGAAGCAGCGTATGATGAATTTTTCGGCTTGAGAAGATTGCCAGCACTTCCCGAATATCAGATTCTTTGCCGGAAATCACGACATTTTTCCGCGAATTGACCGCAGCCACAGAAATATTTCGATTCTGAATGATTTCAGATATATTTTGCACATTGTCAAAAACAGCCGCCATCACGCCGCCTCTGGGAAGCGATTGCAGCAGCTTTCCCCGAATTGCCGCAAGCTTCAAGCCATCTTCAAGAGAAAATACGCCTGCAACGCACGCTGCCACATACTCGCCGATGCTGTGTCCGATGACTGCTGCTGGTTTCACGCCGTAAGAGCGCCACAATTCGAAAAGCGCATATTCGATGGCAAATAATAGCGGCTGAGTATGGGCAGTCTGATTGACAATATCCGGGCTGCTTCCGGGTCCGTACAGCAGATTCATCAATGAAACATCGTGTGTTTTCAATATCTCAGCGCATTGATTCACAGCTTTTGCAAAAACCGGCTCGGTATCGTAAAGCTTTTTTGCCATGCCGGGATATTGCGCGCCCTGACCCGTGAATAAGAATACTACTCCGGTATGATTCGGTTTTTTGACAGAAATATCCTCGGATAACCTCTTGAGCAATTCTTCTCTGCCTGCGCCGATAATCGCTGTTCTGTGCTTGAAATGCGTTCTGCCGACCGATGCAGTATAGCATAAGCTATTCAAATCAATATCAGGAGAGCCTGCTACATATTTCCGATATTTTTCTCTGATCTCTTTTAATGCGCTTTCATCTTTGGCAGACAATGGCAGCAGATAAGTATCCGATTTCAATCCTCCCTGATGGTCGGGACTCGGTTCCGGTGCTTCCTGCAAAATCACATGCGCGTTTGTGCCGCTGAAACCGAATGAACTGATGCCTGCGATGCGCGGTTTTTCCGATGTTTTCCACGAAGTCAGCTTCGCGCAAACCACTATCGGCAATTCATTCCACGGAATATGAACGCTCGGCGTATGAAAATGCAGACTTGCCGGAATATGCTCATGCTGTAATGCCAAAATCACCTTGATAATGCTGGCAATTCCCGCTGCACCTTCCAAATGTCCGATATTGGTTTTGACCGAACCGACCGGCATTCTCTGTCCGCTTCTCTGCCCGAACACCATTCCCAGAGCGCGGGCTTCAATCGGGTCTCCCAATCGCGTGCCGGTTCCGTGCGCCTCGATATAACTCACATCATCAGGAGAAATCTTTGCACTTTCCAATGCGTTTGAAATCACTTCTTTCTGGGAAAGGGCATTGGGCGCGGTCAGTCCACTGCTTTCACCATCCTGATTGACTGCACTACCCTTGATGATGGCTAAAATATTGTCTTTATTTTGTATCGCATCCGAAAGCCGCTTCAATATCACCAGCCCGCAGCCTTCGCCTTTGGAATATCCGGATGCCGCATCATCGAAAGTCCGGCATCGCCCGTCTTCTGCCAACGCGTTGAGCTTTGAAAAGGCAATGTACGGCTCGGGCGTGAGAATCATGCTGACTCCGCCCGCGATTGCCATATCGGATTCCCGGTTTTGCAGGCTTTGAATGGCAAGATGCAATGCCACCAGAGATGAGGAGCAGGCGGTATCCACGATCATGCCGGGACCGTGAAAATCATAAAAATAGGACAACCGCCCTGCGGCAGTACTGAATGCGATGCCGGTTGCGGAATATTCGTCTATGTTGTTCGGATCACCCGAACTGAGATGTGCCTGAGCATAGTCGCTGCTGCACATTCCGATAAACACGCCGGTTTTGCTGCCTTTCAATCGGCTGATATTCAGTCCCGCAGATTCCAGTGCTTCCCAACTGACTTCCAGCAGCAATCGCTGTTGCGGATCAAGTGATTCTGCTTCTGCCGGAGAAATTCCGAAAAATCCAGCGTCGAATTTGTCCACCTCATTCAGAAAACCGCCGTATCGGACATAGGTTTTGCCGGGCTTTTCCGGGTCAGGATCATAGTATTGATCAATATCCCAGCGATCTTTCGGAATTTCCCGAATTGTATCAATGCCTTGTTCCAAGATATTCCAAAACTTTTCAGGATTATCCGCACCGCCCGGAAAACGACAGCCCATGCCGATAATGGCAATCGGCTCTTTTTCCTTCAAGGCACTGACTTCTGCCAAAAGCTCTTTGATTTTATCGGACGCTTTTTTGAGCGTCTGCACATATTTTTTTTCGACGGGGTTGTCCATAAGCTATCTGTTATCTTTCTCGGATCGGATTAGTTTTCTTATATCTGCTTCCAATTTCTTCAGACCCGATAGGTTTTACCTCTCGGCATCAGTTGTCCTTTGAAAATTACTGCGTAAGGTGCGATATAATTTATTTTCAGCTTTCATACAATAATATTATCCGAAAAAGGCAAATTATTTTCTTTGCAATCCCCAATTCATAGATAATAAAAAAATCAGAAAACCCGCCGGACTGAATATTTATTCATTCACTCTTGCATTCAGAATCTCAGGATGTTATTATTTAATGAATTTTCTTCTTCATATTTATATTTTTATAGTAAAATAAAACTATTTTTATAATGAAACAACAAAGGAGTTCGGATGACAATCAACAGCTTGCTTCAGAAGGCAAAAGCATCAGATCGGAAAGCGTTGACTGAAAGAGAGTCTAAAGAAATTCTGAAAGTTTATCAAATTCCTGTGGTTGAAGAACGGGTTGCACATACTCAAGATGAAGCCATACGACTTGCGTGTGAAATTGGATTCCCGGTAGTACTGAAAGGTCTGGGATCAACCCTGCTGCACAAAACCGAGCGCGGATTGGTTCATCTGCATCTGTCCTGCGCCGGGGATGTTCAGGAAGCTGCAACCGCAATTACTGCCGAAGCCAAAGATGAACTCGAAGGTTTTCTGGTTCAGCCTCAGATTGCAGGGAGACGTGAGTTTGTGGCAGGACTGTTTCGGGATCAG
>CAZMDM010000580.1:0-2769 GCA_964564775.1 uncultured Desulfonema sp.
AATTTTCTCTGCGCATGACGGAGGAAACGAAAAATATTGAAATCAGTGCTGGAAACACCAGTAGCGGGCAGGTGAAAGATAATGACGGGCCGCCGGTGTCGAAAGTACAGGTAATTGCTCTTGATCCTGACGTATATTTCCGAAAATAAGCGTAAACCGACAAAAACGGCAAGTATGTGATTACAAATGTGCCGGATTCTTCGGCAGGCGGCACAACTCCGACCTATCAGGTTACGGCAATGGCAGCACGATATATCGGTCAGACCAAAATCACCAAATCCGCAGGAGACGGGATTGATTTTGCTCTTGAAAAAATGGGCAAAATCACCGGTCAGGTCAGAGATCAGAAAAGCGGCAAAGGCTTGGCAGGCATTACAGTTGAAGCCTATTCGGTTTCCATGTTCGGCGTGAAGAATTTCGGAGGCACGGCGATTACCGACAATGACGGATACTATGTGATCAATGGCTTGAAAACCAAAGACTTGCAAAATATTTTCTTGAATGATTATCAGGTTACGGTGAATGCTGCCGGTTATCCGCCTCAGAGCAAAGGCGCAAAAAAAGTCGGCGAAGAAGTAAATTTCAATCTTAGCCGGGGAAGTGAAAATGAAATTTCCGGTACTATATCCGATGCGGACGGAAATGTGCCGAGCGGAGTCGTTTTTGTTGCCGAAGTATTTGAATCAAGCGGGAAATTTATCAGTTCCACAACTGCGGACAGCGCGGGAAAATTCAAATTCGGCACGCTGTTTCCCGAAAAGCAGTATTATCTGAAATTCACAGCATTTTCAGGAGATCAGGAAACCGCAAGTCAGTGGGCTGCCGCAACATCGGGCGATTATGAGACCGGTATTAACAATCCCTCAACTGACGAAGTGCCTGACGGAGCGAAGCTATATCATACGGATAAAACAATACATTTCCGATTTACCCGATCAGCGAAAAGAGATTATGTGTCTTCGGAATATTCAAAGCCCGAAACCGTTGTCAATCTGCATTCGATCAGCCATGTCGGAACCAAGCCGATCAATCCGAAACTCAGAGACAACGCTGCATCGGAAAATATTCCGGTATCGAACAATCCCAATATCACAACCACTTGGGAGCCTCCGGCAAGCGGATCTGGATTGAAATATTATGTGGTGTACAATACCAATTCGGATTTCAGCATAACCAAGACGAATGCTCCCGATTCTCCGCCGAGCGCGCCGACTCAGGCAACCAGCCAGAGTTTGCAGGGCAACGATGTCAAAGTGTATTGTCATATAGCGGCTGTGGATGAACGCGGCAGAATTGGCGATACAGTTTCTGTGGCATTTCGGGTGGATACGGTCCCGCCGAGCAACGGTACGGTGAATGCGCCGCAGACCTCTTCGGGAAATACAGTCAATCTGACTTTGGGCGCAAGCGGGCATGGTGTCCGGGAGATGTATGTCAGCAATACGGGCTATGGAAAGAACGGCGAATGGGAAACCCGTGTCAAAGATAAAGAGTGGAACCTCAGCGACGGCGATGGCAAAAAAGAAATTTTTGTGCAGTTCAGGGATGAAGCGAAAAATGTGGCAAATTACTACACCACCACCCAAAAACGCAGTGAGAAACCACCGGAAAAGCCCGTTACCCCTGCCACTCCGGGTGCCGCGCCTGTGGTTGACAATCAGACCTTCATTGTGAATATCACCGCACCGGACGGAACCGTGATCGGCAGAATTGTCGTATCTGCGTCATCTCCGGTAACATTTGTCGTGATTTCCGGCAATACGGGCAATGTGTTTGTTGTTGATCCGAATACCGGCGAGATAAAAGTCGGCAACAGCAAGGTTCTGGCTCAGAACGGATCTGCGGTTTATCCTATGACTGTTCAGATATCGGATGGCGATAAGACCACAAATGCCACGATAACCATCAAGGCAGTTGATCCGGGCAAAGACAAGCTCGTGCTTACGGATCAGGCATTCACGGTGGATAAACATGCCGAAGACGGAACCTATATCGGAACCGTAGAAGTATTTACGACAGAGGCTTCGACAGTGCTGAGCTATCATATTCTCTCCGGCAATGAGGACAATATTTTTGCCATCAATACGAAGACCGGCGATATTATTGTCTGGGACAGCCAAAACTTATCCGAAAGCACGGCAACTGTTTATGTTCTGAAAGTGGAAGTATCGGACGGAAAAAATACCGCGACAGCGAATATCACCATAAAAGTGAAAGATTTCGGCAGCAGTGTCGCGGTCAGCAATCAGAATTTCGGCGTGAACGAAGATGCGACAGTCGGCACAGTTGTCGGCAGAGTGAACGCTGTCTCATCGGATACCTCGGCAACTCTGACATACAGAATCATATCCGGCAACGATGATAGCATGTTTGCGATTGACAGAGGAACCGGAGCGATCACTGTTGTCGGTCAGTTGGATTACGACAAAGCCTCATCCTATTCGCTTGTCGTAGAGGTATCGGACGGCAGAAGCACAGCATCGGCAGCCATCAAAATTTCAATCAATGCGGTCGGTAAGGAAACCCTGAACGGAACGTGGCACTGGGAACGCCCGAATATCAGGGGGGCGTCTTCGGCATGGCTCAAAAACATCGCGGGAATTCCTCTGAATGAGATGTTCATTGTTGGAGGACGTTTCGATTACGATGCTTCGGAATATAAAAATCTGATCTGGCGTTATTCTGACGGACAATGGTCGGAAATGAAAACCAATTCTTATGAATGGCTCTATGATATCTGGGGAAGATCGGGATCGGATATTTTCGCTG
>CAZMDM010000581.1:0-4320 GCA_964564775.1 uncultured Desulfonema sp.
AGCAACTCGAAAGAGCGGCACAGGCAAAATGGCTGTCCAGAGCGCAGGAACTGGTTCGCAAAGTGGAAGATACCAACCGCAAGCTCAGAGAAATCGAGCAGAAAAAAGATGCGTCTCAGAAACTGATCCTGAGCAAAGAGCAGGAAGAGGAAATCCGGCGCTTTCAAGATGAAAAGCAGCGTATCAGCAAAGAACTCAAAGAAGTGCGCCGCAACCTGCGATCCGATATCGAGTCGCTCGGAGCAAGGCTGAAGTTTTACAACATTTTTCTCATGCCGCTCTTGGTATCTTTGGCAGGAATTTTTTATGCTCTGCACAAACGCAAAAAAAGTCAGAATCCGGAGAAATAGCTATGAATTCAAAAACCTTTGTCATTCTGCTGTTTGTTTGCGCCATACTCGGAGGAGCAGCTTATCTGAGTTTGAACACCGGAAAACAGCCTAAAAGCGCAGGCAAGTTATTTGAAACTTTGGCGGTGAATGATATTACTGCGATACGAATTACTGCTTCCGAAGGCTCGGTAAGTCTGAAAAAAGGCGATGTCTGGCTGGTGGAAAGCCGGTATAATTTTCCTGCGAATTTTACAATGATCAGCGAGTTTCTGATCAAGCTGAAAGACTTAAAAATTGACCGAAGTTTCAAAGCCACTGAGGAAACCTTGTCCCGTCTTGCGTTGAAAAGCCCGGATGATAAGGAAAAACCCGATAATCAGAAAGGTACTCATCTGGTTTTGGAGGATAAAAACCAGAAAATTATTGCCGATCTGATCCTCGGTTCTACGCGGGAAACGCCTTCGGGCGGTGGCGGACATTATCTGAAATTTGCCAAAGACGATACGATTTATCTGGTGGATAAGAATTTCAGATTTCTGGATAAAGAATCCTCCAAGTGGATAGACAAAGAACTGATCAAGGCATCCGCAGATGATGTCGAATCCGTAACCTGCATCGAGCCGGTCAATAAGTCGGTTGTTTATGCGTTCAAACGTCCTGAAAAAGGCAAAGACCCAGAAATGCTCAAAATGCCGCAGGATAAAAAACTTGCCAAGCCCAAAGTCAGTTCGCTGTTCAGCGCACTTGCCTCATTTCAGTGCGATGATCTGGCGGATCCGAGCAAAACCATTACTGATACGGGCATAGACTTGGCAAAAACCTTTGAGTTCCGGCTATTTGACGGCAGAATTTACAGAATTTATCCGGGCAAAGAGGTGGCAGAAAGTCCCGAAAAATATTACTTCAAAGCCGATGCGGGGTTTGAAGCACTGCCAGATAAGCCGGATGATGCTTCCAAAGCCGAAAAGCCTGAAGATAGGCAGAAAAAAGAGTCTGAAAAAAAGCAGAAACAGGCAGAACTTGCCGAACAGTCGGCCGCATTGAGCAAAAAGCTGTCAGTATGGACATTTGTTATACCGAAGTGGCGGTATGACAATTTTGTTTCCGATGTATCGGAATTTTTCGAGAAAGAGAAACCTGCTCCTGCCGATGGAAGTCAGCCCTGATAGTGAATTTCCGGGCTATTATTCGGTATCAAATAGGATATGAGATACGAAAATATAGCTCGGATGTCTCTTATCCGAACGAAAAAATGTTTTTCCATCGAAGCATCTCAGAGAAACTTTGAAATAAAATGAGAATTGCTGCCTCTGATGAATAAAGCATTGATAGGACTTCCAGAAAATGTTATCATCATTTGTTCTCCGAAAATTGTGATACAACTCACGCCGCTTGACAAAACCGTTGCTGATCGGGAGTTTATCTTGAGAAAAATTCCGAAGAATTCCGGGTGGTTTTGAAAAAGCTTGAAGCGGAATTGAAGATTGTCTGAATTATGATTTAAAAATCAGTCGGATAGAAAATACTATGAGTAGAGATATATTGGGACTCGACATTCGGCAGCATGCGCTGTCGGCAGTGCTTCTGAAAAGCGGGTTTAAAGGAAATCGGATCGAATCGCATCTGTACATTCCGATTCCGGGCGGCTCTGACAACGGTTTGGCTTCGGCATTGGAAACTGTCCGAACCCAGATGAACTTGAGCGGAGTATCGTGTATTGCAGCATATCCCGCGCAATGGCTGTTTTACAGACATCTCAGCCTTCCGTTCAAAGATCGCAGAAAAATCAGGCAGATCATCAATTTCGAATTGGAATCTTTTCTGCCGTATTCTGCAGACGATGTGGTGATCGATTTTCATATCATTGCCAGCACGCCGGAATCTTCGGATATTTTTGCAGTGGTTGCGGAAAAAACCCGGTTCAAAGCCTATCTGGATACCCTGAAAGCGGCAAATATCAAACCCCAGACGGTTACGGCAGGGGGATATTGTACGGCATTGTCGCTGCTGCGCGCCAAAGATATTCCTCAGAATTGGATATTGGCAGATATCGAGCCTTCGGCTGCATCTCTTTTTGTGTGTATGAACGGGCAGATCGGATTTGCACGGTCATTTCTGATCACTTCTTCCGAGAAAACAGCGATTTCGCTTCAAATCAAGCGCAGCATATCTGCTATCGAAGAGATGCGGCAGGAAGAATTTCAGCCCCAAGCCATATTTATCATCGGGCAGGAAATCAGTCCCGAATTGCGCTCGGAAATCGAAAATGCTTTTGAAATAACTCCGAAACAGGCAAATATTCCGGATGATGAGCTTCTTAAGCAGCAGGGAGTTCCGAATTGGGAAAGCCATCAGAACGACCATGCACTGGCACTGGCATTGTCCGAAGCCGAAGGGTTCAACGATCTCAGTCTGCGTCAGGGCGCGTTTGCTGCAACAACGTTCTGGGCAGAATATAAAAACAATCTGATCCAGAGCGCTATTCTGGTGGCTGTGATCCTGATTCTGGCATTGTCGTCTCTGATTGCAGATACTTATTCTATGGAAAAGAAAGTATCCGCGTTGGATAGCCGTATCAACGGTATTTTCTCGGAAGCATTTCCCGATATCAAAAAGATTACCAATCCGTTGCAGCAGCTGAAAACTGCTATTCAGGAAAAGAAAAAGCAGGCATTGCTGTCCGGCGAAACGGTCAGAAATATCCGGGTGATCGATATTCTCAATGAAGTGAGTAAAAATATTCCCAAACAAAGCGCTGCGGATCTGACTCAGGTGGTGGTGGGACAGGATGGAATTTCCATTGGGGGCGATGCCGGATCATTCAGTGTTGTGGATGACATCAGAAGCCGTCTTGAAAAAATACATATATTCAAAAAGGTTACAATTGTTTCTACCAAAACCGACAAGAGCGGAAGAGTGTTATTCAAGCTGAGCATCGAGTTATCATAAAACAGCGATTCAGATTAAATCCGCCCTGAAAACAGCATTTTCAGATAAAAACGGCTGATTGTGTCTGCGTTATCAAAGCCGTAATCCGCATTGTTATTTTTGGCAGACATTTCTTTTCGGATGCCCGAAGCCAGCACTTTGCCCAATTCCACGCCGAACTGATCAAACGGATTGATACCCCAGACCAATGCCTCGAAAACCGTCTTATGCTCATAAAATGCCA
The DNA here is from genome assembly GCA_964564775.1 of uncultured Desulfonema sp. GTDB lineage: Bacteria > Desulfobacterota > Desulfobacteria > Desulfobacterales > DYRC01 > DYRC01. The sequence goes on from CAZMDM010000581.1 coordinate 3,505, forward strand.
GCAATCTTCCTACATTTCTCGGAGACAGATCTTCGAGAATAATTGTAGATGACGGGCGGTTTCCGGAAAATACTTTGGCAGGATTGCTGTCGTCTTTTCCGATTGCCAGCGCCATGGGTTGAGATATAAGATTTGCCCATAATTCCTGATAATTCGTAACACCGCTGGTTTTATATTGATACTGCGGATACTGAGGAGTGATCACGCCGATAAAATCAATAGGAAACGGGCGTCCCTGATGTGCGAGCTGAAAAAACGAATGCTGGGCATTGGTTCCCGGCTCTCCGAAAATAATCACGCCGGTATCATTTGTAAGACTTTCGCCGGTTTTGCTGACGGATTTGCCGTTGCTTTCCATGTAAAGCTGCTGAACATGCGGCGCGAGTTTGCACAAGGGATCGCAATACGGAATAATGCCGCACGCGGGATAGCCCAGAAAATTATTGTTCCAGATACCGATCAAAGCAGCAATCATGGGAAGATTTTGTTCCGGCGGAGCAGTCCGCGTGTGAATATCCATTTCTTCAGCGCCTTTCAGAAACTCTTCGAATCGCTCATATCCCAGAAACAGACTGAGCGGAACACCGCCGACTGCCGAGGTTACGCTGTATCTGCCGCCGATATAATCGAACATGTAAAAACAGGCAAGTACCGGATTGGACGGATCATCTCCGGGACTGCCTTTGCTGGTAACAGTTATGACATGTTTGGACGGATCAAGCCCTTTGTCTTCCATAAAGCGATATGCCTGATTCGTATTTGCGGAGGTTTCGGCAGTGGTGTAACTTTTTGAAACAATAATCCATAAGGTGGTTT
>CAZMDM010000582.1:0-4137 GCA_964564775.1 uncultured Desulfonema sp.
CAGACATGGTTAACAAAAAAATACCTCCGGGATATCTGGAGATATAGTCATTTTTCATTTACTTCTCTGAAGCGACTTTATTGCATCAATCGTACTACAAGTAATATTCTGTTTTCCATATTTCTTTGTCCGGGATGGGAAAAGTGATAATGAATGCCGCTCCTCTGCCTTTTTCAGACACGGCTCTGATCTCTCCGCCGCAGTCTTTGACAATGCCATAGCTAATCGAAAGTCCGAGTCCTGTTCCCTGCCCCACCTGTTTGGTGGTGAAAAACGGTTCGAACACCTTTTCCAACAGCGTATCGGGAATTCCTGTTCCGGTATCACGGATTTCGATCACCACGTTCTCTCCGATAACTTTGCTTGTCAAGGTGATTTTCTTATCACAATTCGAAGTATCTGATAAACATTTTTCCTCTATCGCATCCCGTGCATTGATCAGCAAGTTGATAAATACCTGTTCCAGCCGGTCGGAATCTCCCATAATCATGGGCAGGTTGTTGTCCGTATGCCATATCACTTCGATAGCCCTGAGTTTCAATTGCTGACCGAAAAATTCGAAGGCTTTTTTCAAGGTATCGTTAACCTGAATCAGATTGCATGCCATATCGGATTTGCGGCCGAACTGGCGCATGTGATTGATGATTTTCGTGGCTCTGTCCACATGGCTGTCAATCTCGCGTGCCAGCGTCATCAGAATATCCGGTGCAATGTCCTGCTTTCTTCCGATTTTTTTCATGATAAAACTGCTCGCGGTTTTGATGACGGTCAGAGGCTGATTCAGTTCATGTGCCACGCCGGTTGCCATTTCTCCCAGAGTTGCCATTTTACCGGCATGAATCAACTGCTGCTCGGTCTCAAGCCGTTTGGTAATATCGCTGGTGGTTACCAGAAGCATATTCTGCCCCGGAGACTGAAGTTTTGAAACGCGGATATTGACGAAAATGGTTTTGCCGTTTTTGGCAACATGCCTGACCTGAGTCATATCGGATGATGTCTGCAATTTCAGAATACTTTCAGGGCTTTCTTCTTTGAACAGGCGCAGAAAAGAAGTCGAAATCAGCTCATCCTGATCGTATCCGTAAACTCCCCGGACAGCATCGTTGCAATCCAGAATCTGAAAGGTATCCGCATCCAGCACAAATACCGGATTGGGCATATTATTGAAAATCGCGTAATATTTCTGCTCGATTTTTTCAAGCTTATCCTCCAGAATTTTGCTGCGGGTAATGTCCAGACTGATTTCCATTGCCGCCACAATCTCGCCCTGAGCATTTTTTATCGGAGAGGTTCGGACAATCCAGTGTTTGCCGTCTTTGATATTTTTTTCTTCGCTGTAATGGCATCCCCCATCCTCGAAGGTTTTTTCCACCGGACATTCGGGACATTTGTCGCTGCGCCCTTTGTATGCCTGAAAACAATAATCTCCGTGGCTGCACGGGAATCTTCTCGAAAATTCGCAGTTGAAATTCAGCAGCTTGAAATCCCGATCCTGAACCGTAATCAGGCAGGGAACGCTTTCGAAAAGTGTCTGATATTCGTCTTTCTGACGGCTGAGTTCCACTTCTTTTTTGAAAATCTCGCTTCTCATCTGATTGAACGCGGACGCGAGTTCTCCGATTTCATCATTGCGGCTGACTGTGATCGTGGTCGTGTAATCGCCTTTGGCAATCAGCCTTGTACCCGCAATCAGCTCCCGAACCGGTTTGCTCACAAATGTCGAAATAAACGCATAAATCGCGACTGATGTAATCATGAAAATAACAATAGCAAGGATAATCACCGCTTCTTTCAGCAGCATAAGTTCTTCTTCCGCGTCTTCCATAGAAATTACCACTTCCAGAGTTCCGAGAAGCTTTTTATCGGGCGGATGAAAATGACAGGAAGCATCTGAACAGGAAGGTTCGTTATTGATGGGGCTCACGATGCCCATCAGCATTTTTCCGCCATGCCCGGAAAACATTCTCACCCGATTTCTCAGATCGGGTGATGCCAGCGGAGGAACAATAAAATGACAGGTATTGCATGATTTTGAAGTAATATCAGTAATTTGATCGATTTCTTCAGGGCGGTTGGAAAATTTGATTTCTCCGCTTTTATTATAAATTCTCAGATTTTCGATATGTTTCTGTGTTGCCACGTTGTTAACAATCTGATGGATGTCATTTCTCGAATTAAGCATCATAGCATAATGTGTTCCTAGACGGATCGTGGTAATCAGCTTATCCGCATCTGCCATCAGTCCCTGAGTCAGACTGCTTTCGTAATACCGGATATTGATATACGCCCACGCGGATATGCTCAGACACAGAATCAGCCCGATAATGATGATCAGCTTGGAGCCAAGCCTGTCATAAATATGCAGGAAGTATTTTTTCATAGGCCTTATATGTCAGGTGTTAAGTGTTATTAAATTTATCTCGGTTATTGCCGAATCGCCATTTTACATGTTAAATTTTGCACTGTTTTATTGCATGGTCTGTGCCAGTTGTACAGGGTAAAGTGTAAAATTCAATACATAATGTAAAATCAATATGTTGTATATTAAATTCTGCATTTTGCATCGTTTAAAAATGTTGCATTGATGCAACAGAGTATAGAAAATAAATGAATTATTTCAATAAATGAATAATTATTGCAACATAATGTTGCGTTGCATGAGGAAAGGGTGGTTTATCATCGGAAGCAATAGTATAAAATAGCACAATATGATTATATTGCGCTATTTTTTGATGGTTTTTTTCTCAAAACAAAGGGATGTTCCTCCATTCCCTTTTCGGAACTCTTCAAATATCGAGCTTAACTATTGCGCTATTTTTTGATTGACAAATTCATTATAAAGAGGCATACTCTTATATTATATATTTTTTGCTGAAAGAGAGGCGATATGCGCGCATATTTCAATGTTGAAAAGAAAATAACAATTTTTCAGGCTATTCAGAATTATTTTGCTGAAAAAGAGGCTATTGGAGGATTATCTCAAAGTTCTGTCAGAAATCGCAGCTTTGAACTAAATCGCTTTGAAAAATTCTGTAAATCCCATAATGTGGAATATACAGATGATATTCACAAAAATCTGCTTATATTTTATCTGAAAGACAGAAAAATATCAAAATCATCCAAATTAGGGATTATTTATATTTTAAGCTCATTTATGGATTATTTGGTTACTGAAGGGCTTATTTTGGAAAATATTGCTTCAATTATTGAAAAACCCAAAATATATCCTCCTAAAACCGATTATCTGAATTTTTCAGAATTAGAGCGGATTTTTCAGTCAGAAGCACAAAACTCCTCATCTAAAACGGTTGATCGGAATTTATTGCTTTTTTCCTTATTTACCGATCTTTGTCTGCGTGTCTCGGAGGTTGTCAATTTAAAACTGAAAGATGTCAGATTGGATGCCAAAGAAATATGGATCACCCGAAAACGAGATAAAACAGATAATATTCCCTTGAATGATGATCTGGTGAAGAAATTTATCAATTGGTATGAAATGCGGGAAGAATATAAAGGAAATGAGTCCGAATGGGTATTTTTATCCACACACGGACAAAAACTGACTCCTCGTCAGGTACATTCGATTGTAAGCAATGCTTTGCAGCGTGCGGGCATTATCAAGCGAAAAAACGGTCCCCATATCTTACGTCATTCGGGAGCGAGTCTCAAAGCCAATTCCGGTGAAAATCTGATTATGGTGCAATATCTTCTGGGACATGAAAATCTCAACACCACCCGGCGATACCTTCATTTTGATTGGGAAGATTTGAAAAAAATGGTCGAGAGAAGTCCGAAGCTTTAGTTTATCCCCATAATCGCTCTGCATGAGCCGCAGGCATTCCGGCTTGAATGATCTTATGCGCGGCATACGCCACATCATAAGCAACAAATCTGACTTCGAGTTCTCTTGTCTCTATGTTCCAGATCACATATTTTGCCGCGCTGCTGCCGTCTCTGGGCTGCCCCACGCTGCCGACATTGATGATATATCGACCGCTGTCTCTGATTTTCAGTTTTGAAGTATGCCGGGATAAGGGGATATGCTAGATGTAAGTTCCGTCGAATCCGACGACTTTCAGTTCGTGCGTATGCCCGACAAAACATATTTCTTCTGTCATATTCTGAAATGTTTTAACA
>CAZMDM010000583.1:0-3539 GCA_964564775.1 uncultured Desulfonema sp.
AATACTGATCCCCATAGAATGTTGACTTCCGGCAACATAATTGGCAAATCGGAATCCTTCGGGATGAAACGCTGCCACGCCGATACCGGTCAGCAGCACGCTGGCAATCACCCACACATAATTCGGTGCGATGCCGGACAAGGATATGCCGAGTCCGCCCAACAGCATTCCCAGCGGGATCAGCCAAGGAATCGAATGCCGATCCGAGTAATAGCCCAATAACGGCTGCGTGATTGCCGAAATCATGGTGGATGCCATAATCACTCCCGATGCTGCCGTAAATGACAGTCCTTTCTGGGCAATCAGAAACGGCAATAACGCGGGAATCGCTCCCTGATTCACATCGGTCAGCAGGTGTCCGAGTGACAGCACGCCGATGCCTCTGCGGTCAAGTTTTTGCATACTTATTCTTTCGGAGTTTTCGTGGTAATCTTTCTGAACACCTCGTCCAGACGCCCATGCTCCACAAATACCGAAGCAATATCGTAGGATTGAGATGCCAGCGCGGGCAAAACTTTGTCTGCAATCGGCGCATTCCGATCTTCCGGGAAAATGCGAACCTGAAACTGGTTGTCGGTTTTATCCAGCAAAGACACGGATTTCACACCCCCGATGGTCTTGACAAAACCGGAAAATGCTTCGGAATTGCTGCTTCTGACGGTCAATGTCAATGCTCCGTGAAGCGATGATCGGGTCTTCAGCTTTTCCGGCGAATCATCCGCAACGATTTGTCCGTTGGCAATCACAATCGCACGGGTGCAGACCGTTTCCATTTCTTCGAGAATGTGCGTGGAAAGGATGATGGCTTTGTCCGCGCTCATTTTTCGGATCATCTGTCGCACTTCGTGTTTCTGATTCGGATCCAGTCCGTCCGTAGGTTCATCCAGAATCAGATATTCGGGATCGTGGAGAATGCTCTGGGCAAAGCAAACCCGCTGCTTGAATCCTTTGGAAAGCGTGGATATACTCTGATGCTTCACATCATGGAGAAAGCATTTTTCAATGGTGTCTTCCACCTTTTTTTTACAGTCCGCGCCTCTGAAACCTCTGATTTCCGCGCAAAAGCCCAGATAATCCCACACGGTCATATCAGGATACACAGGCGCATTTTCAGGCAGATAGCCGATTTTTTTACGGGCTTCTATGGGCTGCTCGGAAATATCGCTTCCGCCGATTACCGCAGTGCCGGATGTGGGCGGAATAAAGCCGGTAATCATCCGCATACTAGTGGATTTTCCCGCGCCGTTGGGCCCCAGAAATCCCAGTATTTCCCCTTTTTTTACGGTGAATGAAATATTGTCCACCGCTTTTTTGTCGCCGAAATGTTTGGATAAACCTCTGACTTCGATCATATCGTTAAACGCTCCGTTGTGAATTTCAGAATCAAAATCACCAAAAAATTATTTCTGTTTTGAACATTGTCAAGAGTGGAAAAAGGTAATATCCGTGTTGAACGCTCTATGGATGGACTCTGATAAGAGCTTCAATATCTGCGAAATTAAATTTTGACTTTTTCATCATATCGGATACAATAGAATCAATGTCAATATATCATCAATCTTTCCTGAAAACAACGTAAAATGAGGAGGTTTGTATGGCAGTGATTACGATTTCCAGACAGTATGGCGCGGGCGGCAAGACGATGGGGGAGATGATTGCCAAGAAACTCGGATACACTTTTCTGGATCACGATCTGCTTCAGAAAGTTGCGGAAAAAGCCAAAGTTTCCACAGACTGGGTTCAGGATATGGAAAAGGAAGCCGGAGGAAAACTTTTGAAATTTATCAACATTCTGGTTTCAAAAAATCAGATCAACAGAATTCTGGACAAGGGCAAAGGCTATATTGACGAAGAAATTTATGTGGATACGCTGAATCATGTCATCAACAAGATTGCGGATGAAGGCAATTCGGTAATTCTGGGCAGAGGCAGTCAGTATATCCTCAAAGACCGAAAAGATACCTATCATATTCTGCTGATTGCGGAAAAAGCGGATCGCATCAAATTTATGGAAAAGCATTACAACATGAGCAGAGATCAGGCGACTCAGGCGGTAGATAGTGAGGATAAACGCAGAATCAATCTGTATCACAAATTCGGAAAACAGGATTATGACCAGCCCGGCTTGTACCATCTGACACTGAATATGAGTAAAATCAGTTTGGAAAAGGGCTGCGAACTGGTATGCAGTCTGTTGAAATGAGAAATGAGACGTGAGAAGTAGTTGGGTTTCAAAACTTTATATAGATCAGGATGTTGCCGATGATCCGCAAGTATCAGCCATTCGCTCGAAACTCGATGTGCCTTGCGAGATTATCGGCAGTCCCGAGTCGGCATACAAAGCGGTTTCCAATTCGAATGACCCGATAGCTACCGGAAAACAGATATTGTTTATCACCCGGAACAAAGGAAATTTTCTTAAAAAATGTCCGGGAACTCGCAATTATACCTGCTGTGAGTATCAGATTCTGCATATTGGCACCTTCTGCATCATGGATTGCTCGTATTGTATTCTTCAGGCATATTTTCATCCGCCGATGCTTCAGTATTTTGTCAACCATGAGGACATGCTGAAAGAACTGGATGCTGTGTTTGCAGAAGGCAAGCTTTACCGAATCGGAACCGGCGAATTTACAGACAGTCTGATTTGGGAGCAATGGACAGATGTATCACCAATGCTGGTTTCGAAATTTGCACAGCAATCCTCAAGCGTTTTGGAACTCAAAACCAAAACTGTTGCGATTGATAAGCTCAAGGATTTAAAGCATCATCGGAAAACCATCATGGCATGGTCTCTGAATACCGAAAGAATTATCAGATCGGATGAGCGTTATACCTCTTCCTTGTCCGCGAGACTCAAAGCTGCTGCAAAATGCGAATCATGGGGCTATCCGCTTGCATTTCATTTTGATCCGATGGTGATTTATGACGGGTGCGAAGAGGAGTATCGCAATGTTGTCCGGCAGATATTCAAACATGTATCCGCAGACAACATTGTCTGGATCAGCTTGGGAACCTTCCGCTTTATCCCGAGATTGAAACCGATTATTCAACAGCGATTTGCTCATTCCAAGATTGTTTATGGCGAATTTATTACAGGCTTGGATGGGAAAATGCGGTATTTCAAGCCACTCCGAATTGGATTGTTCCAAAAAATGGTTTCCTATATACGAGAGCTTGCACCGAATATAACGGTTTATTTCTGCATGGAAGATGATGAGGTTTGGGAAAAATCACTCGGTTTTCTGCCTTCGGCGCGCGGGGGACTGCCTGATATGCTTGATGAGAGTGCGAAAAAACATTGCGGATTGAACATAACGCTTACGACTCAGAGTTATGAGCCTCAGCGAATTCCCTACTCCTTAAATCCTGAGAATTCCGATTCAGACAACCCGCCTCCTATCCGAAAAGCGGCTTTTTGATTGACATTCAAGCCAAATATGATAAACATTTTGAAGTAGAGATGTTTTTTAGCTATATCTATCTTGCAAGAATCAGAGGAACATCAATGGAACATCACGAATTTTTACGGGAAATCC
>CAZMDM010000584.1:0-7399 GCA_964564775.1 uncultured Desulfonema sp.
TGCCACATCCGCGACTCTGGTTCCCTGATCGGTTCTGATCGCACATTCTGCCAAAACCTCTCCTCGTTCCATATTGAAATATAATAATGCCGATAGCTTTCCCTGATATGCGGAATGATATACTTTGAGGGGGGACATCAGAATTTTTCCGCCTTTGTCAAGCTCAATTTTGAAGGGCAGATTCTGAAGACTCGGATGTTCGCACACTTCCTGCCAATTCATAATATTCTCCCCCACTTAATAAAAACCTCCGAGAGCCTTTCCGACTCACGGAGGTTTTATATCAGATTATGCTGCTAAAGCCAAGACAATATTACGGGATGAGTTTGATGTATTTTCTCTTGAATACATCCCATTTGCCGGTTTTAGGATCATATTTGGAGTTAACAAATGCGAACCAGTTCTTGTCATCCTGTCCCGGATAGTCTGCCTGATAATAGAAGCCCGGATAGCGGGTTTCTTTACGGAACTGGATATGACGCAGGTGAGCTTCAACCGTCCAAATACGATGGGTGATTTCCCATGCTCTCATCAGTTCATGCAGATCGCCGGCAGCCAGTTTCTCGGAATCTTCACGCATGGTCTGAAGCAGATCCATAACGATTTCAAGATTTTTGCTGGTGGTCATGTAGTATGTGGCTGTTCCTGCACCATACTCATGGGTAGCTTTCATCAAGCGATACATCATTCCGTTGGGTTTGAGGTAATTCGGGTTGATGTCAGCAGCCGTGGTGTAGTTGCAGTGTGCCAGATAGGTTCTGACCGGTTTGTACACAATGTCAACCAACTGATCTTTGGTTTCTGCGATGGTCGGTTTGAAGCCGGCATTGTCTGTTACGAATTTCACCATTTCTTTTGCAGCCATACGACCTTCGGCATGAGAACCGGAAGAGAACTTATGTCCGGAGCAGCCTACGCCGTCGCCGGAGGTGAACAAGCCGTTAACCGTGGTCATGCGGTTATAGACTTTGCCGTTGTATTTGATTTTATAAGCATCCGGTACCCAATCCATATCCGGACCGGAAACCCACAGACCGCAGCAGCCGGAATGTGAACCCAACAGATACGGTTCGGTCGGCATAACTTCGGAATTTTTCTTTTCAGGTTCGGTATTGGTGGCGCACCACAGGTTTGCCTGACCGCAGGTCATATCCAAGAAATCTTCCCAAGCTTCTGCTTCCAGGTGCTTGAGTTCTTTCTTATCCATGGTTTTTCCGAGTTCTGCCAGAGCAGTAACGGTATCCATAATGATCGGACCACGACCTTCTTTCATTTCGAACAGCATCAGGTGGTTACGCAGACAGGTCGGGGTAATTGCGGCTGTTCCGTAAGGAGCATATTTTTCAAGTTCTTTTTTAGCAGCTTCGCTGCCTGCATAAGCTTCGCCCAAGCCATTGAGGGTTTTGGCTTTGAACAGAAGGAACCATGCACCGACAGGACCATAACCGTCTTTGAAACGAGCGGGCGTGAAGCGATTTTCCATCATGGAAAGTTCTGCGCCGACCTGCATACACAGGGTATAGGTAGAACCGGAGTTCCATACCGGATACCATGCACGACCCTTGCCTTCGCCAACGGAACGGGGCTGATAAATATTTACTGCACCACCACATGCAACCATCATCGCGTTGCATTTGATGATATAAACTTTGTTTTCACGAACGGAGAAGCCCACTGCACCGGCAATGCGGTTGGGTTCTTTGGCATCTGTAAGCAGTTTGACGATGAAAACTCTTTCCAGAATATTGTCAGTTCCCAGTGCTTTTTTCGCAGCTTCGGCAACGATTCTTTTGTAGGATTCACCGTTGATCATGATCTGCCATTTACCTGTACGAACCGGTTTTCCTCCGGCTTTCAGGGTGCCGACCGAAAGACCTTTTTTGCCGTCGAGGTTTTTACCGGCAGCGTCTTTTTTCCAGATCGGAAGTCCCCATTCTTCGAACAGATACACAGAGTCATCTACGTGGCAGCCGAGGTCGAAAATCAGGTCTTCACGAACAATACCCATCAGGTCGTTTCTGACCATGCGAACATAATCATCCGGAGCATTTTCGCCGATGTATGTATTGATTGCGGACAGACCCTGGGCAACAGCGCCGCTGCGCTCCAGAGAAGCTTTGTCCACCAGCAATACTTTTTTATCGCCAGACCATTTTTTGATTTCAAACGCGGTACCGCATGCTGCCATGCCGCCGCCCACGATAAGGATGTCAACTTCGCGCTCTTCAACAGCAGGATCTTTTACAGCCTTCAGTTCTCCCATTGGCTTATTGGGTAATGCCATGATCTACTCCTCCTTCAAAATATTTCAAAAATGTTTGGTTCAAAATTTGGTTGATAATGAAAAGTGAGCAATTTGCCTGAGTTTGCCTTGAAACTTAGCGGGCATCCGGAACTTCGACAACCTGCTGAATAACTTCTTTGGGTCTGGGCAATACGCGACCATCTGCTTCTTCGGTGGACAGCAGATAGCTGTTCAGGTCTTTGCCTTTCAGAGATTCATAGGCATTGGCTGCGCCTTCAGGAGTTGTACGGATGGGGAACTTGAAGCGTTTGATAACGCCGTTTCTAAATTTGCAGGTCCACATAACATCTTCGGTACCCATCATCGGCTGTACACTGCTTCCTAGCGGAACAAAGTCTGCATAGCCTCTGACTTCGATAGCCTGTGTCGGGCAGATCTTTACGCAGGAAAAGCATTCCCAGCACTGATCCGGTTCCTGGTTGTATGCTTTCATCGCAGTTGCATCCAGAACCATCAGGTCATTGGGGCAAATGTACATGCACGCTGTCTTGTCGCCGCCTTTGCAGCCGTCACATTTCTCCTGAATTACATAGCTTGGCATCTAACTAACCTCCTCAAAAAGTTGTGTGTTAATGGTTTCCATCGTTCCAAAATCAGTTACGCCTTCAAAAAGTGGTACAATTTCCAAAACGTTTTGTTGCACCTCCTTTGGTAACTTTTGATACACCCGAAAACTCATTTTCCTATTTTAACATGCCCGGTTTTCTGAGCATGATAACTGCCTGCAAAAAAGAGCCACAATCAAAGTCGGTCTTATATCAGAAACATTATGAGATTGTCAAGGATTTAGTTTGAAAAATACATAATGAATATAATTTCGCTGTCATCCTGTTTTTTATTCCGAATCCGCCATAAATCGCCGTATTGCCGCAAGTACCTGTTCCCGTTTGAAGGGTTTGGCAATATAATCATCCATGCCCGAAGCCAGACATTTTTCCTTATCTCCGCTCATTGCGTCTGCGGTTATGGCAACAATCGGTGTATGCCGAGTTCCGTTTTCATACTCCCGGATTTTGCGGGTGGCTTCGTGTCCGTCCATTTCTGGCATGTGTATATCCATGAAAATCAGATCGATTTTGTTTTCCATAAATTTACGATATGCCTCCAGACCGTTTTCCGCCCTGATGACCTGACATCCTGTTTTCGATATGAATTGAGTAATAATCATCATATTGACACTGTTATCTTCCGCGACCAAAACGGTTCCGGAAATGTTTTCCGTTTTCTGCCCTGAAATATGCTGAACTGGCATGGGCAGAGGTTTGTGCACGATTCGCAGAGGAATCTCGAAAACAAAGGTGCTGCCTTTGCCGGGTTCGCTTTTCAGACTGATATTTCCTTTCATCAGTTGTACAAGACTTTTGGAAATGGCAAGTCCCAGTCCGGTGCCGCCGTATCTCCGGGTAGTGGAATTATCCGCCTGCATAAAACTTTCGAAAATAATCTCCGATTTATCCGGCGAAATACCGATGCCGGTATCTTTAACCGAAAATACAACTGGCAAAATTTCTTCTGATCTGCCCGTATCCGACAGACTGACAGACACGGCGATTTCTCCTTTTTCTGTAAATTTGACAGCATTGCCCAACAGATTGAGCAGAATCTGACGAATCCTGAGTGGATCGCCGACAAACATACGAGGCAGATCGGGAAAAATATGCCATGATAAATCGATATGCTTTTCCCGACATTTGCCGGAAATCACTTTTACAGAATTTTCGACCAAGATATAAAGATCAAATTCGGTGTTTTCCAATTCGACCTTCCCAGATTCGATTTTAGAAAAATCGAGAATATCGTTGACGATATCCGATAAAGATATGGCGCAGCTTCTGATATTTTGCAGATATTCTCGCTGGTGTTCATCATTTTCTGCCATCAATGCCAGATCCGTCATACCGATCACGCCGTTCAACGGGGTTCGGAGTTCATGGCTTACAGTGGCAACAAAGCGGCTTTTGGCAAGATTGGCAGCTTCGGCAAATTCTTTGGCATTGATCAATGCTTCTTCCCGCCTGTATATCGCCTCCGCCATTTCATTGAAAGATCGGGCAAGCTGTCCGAATTCGCCTTTATCATCAATATCCGCACGCGCGGCAAAATTTCCCTCCGCGATTTTTCTTGCAGAGTGTATCAGATGGCTGACAGGCATCAGTATCAGCTGCTTTCCAAGAACATGGGTCAGATACAGTGCGATAATACACACCGAAATCAGAATGAATATCTGTCTGAACATCATCGCATCCGCCTGACGGTATGCAATATCTGCCGGTATGCCCACCCGAATCCAGATATCGCCTTTCTGATCGGTCAGATCGAGCCGGTGAAACGCATAGATGCGCTTCTGTCCGTCAACCCCCACCGCAGTGTACTCGCCGTCAGAAGTTCCAACATCTGTCATATATCTCCAACTATCTTCGGGTATGGGATTTCCCAGATACAGATCATCAGACGGATAGCGGTAAAACATAATTCCGTTCCGATCTATCAGAGATATGGTCGCTCCATAAGGCAGGTAATCGTGTTCGTCATGCAGCCGTCTGAAAGCGTTCAGATCAAGTGCTGCGATAATAATCAGTTCTGTCTGCCCGTCTGCCGACAGTAGCGGATATGCCAGATGAATTGTTCTTTTTCCTGTGGTTTTGCTGAACGTATGTTCTCCGATCTGAAACGAGCGGTATTTCATGACGCGCTGAAAGTAAGGACGATCCGAAACATTGAATCCCAAAGGCATATTCAGTGCATTGGCAACACAATTTCCCTCCGTATCTGCAATTGCAATCGTCTGAAGCATAGGATTTTCTTTTACCATCAGATCGAGCAAAGTATCAGTTGCAGGCTGTTCGATCCGGCGAACTTCGGGGCGTTTGGCAATATCCGAAAGCATGACTCTGACCGTATCGAAAATCATCTGCGATTCCTGTGCTGCGGAATGAGATGCCCACCATGCCTCCCGGCGGATACTTTCGGCACCCGATCGGCGCTGCTCGAAATTGACATAAAGTGCAAGCCCGATAGCTGGAAGCATCGCACACAATACCAGTAAAATTAGATGAGTTCTCAACCGGCTCATGCGCTTCGTCCCTGTTTGTGCAAAACTTTTTGCTGATACATTTCATTATCCGCAGCAGCAATCAGTGCGTCATGGTCGGGCGAATTTCTCGGATCGTATTCTGCAAATCCGCAGCTGATGCTCGCAGTAAATCTGAATCGTCTGCTTCGATTGACTTCTTCCAATTTTTCATTCAGGCGCATCAACACCGGCTTTGCTTCCTCCATCTCGCAATCCGGCAGAATAATCAGAAATTCATCGCCTCCCAGTCGCACCGGCGTGTCGGATTTTCGGATGACTTCTCTGATATGATCCGAGATCAGCGTGATATATCTGTCTCCTTCGGCATGTCCGTAAGTATCATTCACAAATTTCAACCCGTTGAGATCAATAAACGATATGGTCAGTTTCTGATTCTGACGCTCTGCCAGAAGAAGCTGCTGTTTCAGCATTTCCAAACCTGTCCGGCGATTATACATATTCGTAAGGCAGTCCGTAGTGGAATAATAGTAAAGTTCCTCTTCCGCTTTCTTCTTTTCAGTAATATCCTTCTGAATCACTAAAAAATACAAAATATTACCTTTATCATCCCTGATCGAATTGATGGTGGAGGATTCCCAGTACAATTCTCCGTTTTTCTTCTTATTCTGAAATTCTCCCTGCCATTCTCTGCCGGATAAAATGGTTTCCCACATTTCCTTATAAAACGACTCCGGCTGATTGCCCGATTTGATAACGCGAAGATTTTTGCCGATAATTTCGGAGATATCATATCCTGTGGTTTTTAAAAACTGCTGATTGACAAAAATGATTTTTCCGCTGGTCTCTGTGATAATGATGCTGTTCGTACTTTGTTCGACTGCCATAGACAGAATCCGTATATGTTTTTTCTGGCGCCGGATTTCCAGATGAGCTTTCACTCTTGCCACCAGTTCCGCAGGATTGAACGGTTTGGTAATATAATCCGCAGCACCAAGATCAAAACCTTTTACAATACTGTCGGTATCGGTCGAAGCGGTTAAAAAAATAATCGGAATATCGGCAGTGATTTTATCCTGTTTCAATATTCTGCAAACTTCATAGCCATCCATTTCCGGCATCATAATATCCAACAGAATCAGATCCGGCTGCTTTGCCTGAGCAATTGCAATTCCCTGCTGACCGCTGCCGGCTGCCAGAATCGTATAGCCCTGTTCTTTCAAAGCAAATGCTGCAAGCCGGATGTTGGTCGGCATGTCATCGATGATCAGAAGCTGAAGTCCTTTTTGAAGCGAAAATTCTGTATTGTCCATTATTTTTCTCCGTCCGTATGACGTATCATATCGGGAAACGCGTTGAACTCTCTGTTCATATTTTCTATATCAAAAGATTCCGCATACGCATACAAATTTTCGGCATATTGTTTGAAAAATGAATATCCGTGAATATTCGAGTATGATTTCAGATCCTCGGCAAAAGCGATAATGTCATCATTGCTCATCAGAAGCGATATCTGATTCCATATCGGCATAAATTTTTCTTTCAAAAGGGCAGACTGCTCCGGCGAAAGAGAGTTTTCAGCCGATGACTCGTTTTTATCGGCTTTATTTTCCGATGTATGAGGAATGATCTGACAGGGCAGAAATTTTGCCAGAGTCTGAAGCAGCTCTTTTCTGCTGACCGGTTTTCTCAGATAATAGTCGCACACAGGCCTGATATTGTTTTCATCAAGACTCATCGTCGAAGCGGGAAGCGCAACAATCGGGATATGTTTCAGTCCGCTATTGATTTTGATAAGTCTGACTGACTCATATCCGTCCATCACCGGCTTCATCCTGTCCATCAGAATCAGATCGGGCCGAATGCCTTGTGCCAACTCCGTGGCTTCCTGACCATTTTCCGCCGTACTCAGGGTCTGATTGCAGTGTTTGAGTTAGCCTCTGATGATTTCCCTCTTGGATTCCCCTTCTTCCGCAAGCAGGATCAAGGCTTTTTCAAAGATCATCTTTTCGCAAGTCATATCCGGCATATCTTCCGAACCTAGCCTACCGGCAGCAATGATC
>CAZMDM010000585.1:0-7494 GCA_964564775.1 uncultured Desulfonema sp.
GTCTCACAGTGTCTCACGATGTGGACTGAGACACTTTTCCCTACTGATTTAGAGATATTTAATAATTATTTAAGTTAGATATTATCATCTCACCTTACGCAGTAATTTTCAAAGGCTGTGATTCATATCCATCCGAAAGGCTGTCTGTTTATGGGCAGCCCTTTTCTTTTGCAAAAGAATACAGTTTTTCATTCACAAATTGTTAAAAATTTGTTAGAAGTTCGTTAAAATTCTGTTAGGAGTCATTGTTATGAAGTTTAACATTCTTGACCTTCTGCTTCCGAGGGAAATCAAATTTTATAGCTATCTGAATCAGCAGGCTGAAGTTTTGATGGAGATATGCGAATTTTTCAAAACATTTATGGAAAATATCCATACCATGAATGAAAATGAACGCAAACGGGAAATTGCCAAGATCAAAGAATATGAGAAAAAAGGCGATGAAATTGAAAAACAGATTGTCGATGAACTGAACAAAACCTTTATCACGCCCTTTGACCGTGAAGATATTTACACGATTACCATTCATACGGACAAAGCAGTGGATAATGTGAACCGGGTTGCCAAAAAAATCGCAATGTATTCGATTGCGGAAGTTCCGGCAGATGTTCATAAATTCTGCGAGATTATCGTGGAGTTGGCAAAAGAGCTTCGCAATCTGATGGATGTTCTGCCCACCCGCAAAGGCGCATCGGAAATCATCCGCATCATGAAAAGCTTGGAAAGTCGGGGAGATGATGCTTTCAATCAGAGCATGGCAAGGCTTTTCACAGAACAGACTTCTCCCCTGCACATCATCAAATTCAAAGAAATCTACGAACTGCTCGAAGCAGTTTCCGATTCCATCTATTATGTTGCCAAACTGATTCGCGGCGTCATCATCAAACTGGGGTAGTCAACTATGCACGATATTCCTGTAATTCTGGCAACAGTGATTTTTCTTGCTCTGCTGTTCGATTTTTTAAACGGTTTCCATGATGCTGCCAATGCAATTGCCACGATTGTGGTGAGCAGAACCCTTACTCCGCTTCAGGCGGTCATACTTGCGGGAATTGCCAATTTTGTCGGATATTTTTTCTTCAATGTGGCAGTTGCCAAAATGATCGGCAAGGGAGTCGTGAACATCGATTCCATCACTCTGCCTCTGCTGCTGGGGGCTGTGGTGGGAGCGATTGTGTGGAATATTCTCACATGGTTATGGGGACTTCCGACCTCATCGAGTCATGCACTGATCGGCGGACTGATCGGATCCGGACTTGCAGCTTCGGGTTTGAAAGTGATTGTGATCAGCGGGGTTCTCAAAATTCTTCTGTTTATCATTGTCGCTCCTCTGCTGGGTATGATCGGCTCAATGCTGTTCACACTTCTGATTTTCATTCTTTTCAGAAAAAGCAATCCCCGAAACGCTGCCAAAACCTTCCGCAGACTTCAGTTGATTTCCGCAACGTTTTACAGCGTGGGACATGGTACGAATGATGCTCAGAAAACGATGGGTATTATTTCACTTGCCTTGCTGGCATCGGGATATGCTTCCGGTTTCGAGGTTCAGACATGGGTGGCGCTTTCCTGCCACGGCGCGATTGCATTAGGTACGATGTTCGGCGGATGGCGCATTGTCAGGACAATGGGAACCAAAATTACCAAAATCCACGCATTGGAAGGATTCTGCGCGGAAACGGCTGCGGCAATCGTTCTGATCGGAACTGCCGAAGCAGGGATTCCCGTCAGCACCACGCATGTTATTGCAGGTTCGATTATGGGCGTAGGCGCGGTGGAACATGCGGCAAATGTGCGATGGGGAACAGCGAGAACCATTCTCTGGGCGTGGCTGCTGACCATTCCGGCAACCGCGATCTGCGGAGCATTGTGTTATTGGACAGTCAATCTGTTCAAATAATCCGAGTCGGATTGTTTATCCTTCATCTCCCAGATACGCCTTAATCACGCGGGGATTATTCCTGATTTCGGACGGTGTGCCATCGGCAATGGTTTCTCCGAAATCCAAAACCTTGATGCGATCACATAGAGACATGACCACTTTCATCTGATGTTCGATCAGCCATATTGTCAGATTGAATTTGCCTTTGATCCATCGAATAAGATCAATCAACTGTTCGATTTCACTCGGATTCATACCCGCAGCAGGCTCATCCAGCAGAAGAAGTTTGGGAGATACGGTAAGCGCTCGCCCGATCTCCACTCTGCGCTGCAAACCATAAGGCAGGTTTTTGGGATATTCATTCGCCGCATCTTTCAAGTCCAGCACTTCAAGCATTTCTTCCGCGCGATGTCTGACCGTTTTTTCGCTGTCCCGATATGTCTTTGTCCACAGCATGGCGCTCCAAAATCCATATCCTAGACGATAATGCTGTGAAATCGAAAGATTTTCCAATACCGTCATGCTTTCCCACAAACGGATGTTCTGAAAGGTTCTGGCAAGTCCCAATGCGGTAACCTGATGCGGACGGAGACTGGCGATGTTTTTGCCCATAAAAACAATCTGTCCCTCGCTCGGCTGGTAAAAGCCGGATACCAGATTGAACACGGTGGTTTTGCCCGCGCCGTTGGGACCGATCAGTCCCAAAAGCTCACCTTCCCGAAGCGTCAGATTGAATTCTTTGATCGCCTGAAGTCCGCCGAAAAAATGATTGATATGTGTGATATTGAGAAGTTCCATATCTATTCCTTAACAAATCAAATCGGTATTTGAAACTTTGACAACTTTCGGAAAGTACGGGGCTATTTCGGAGCTTTTCAATTCTTTGTTCTGATTGAAAAATCTCATTTTGCCGTTTCTGTCGCAGAACCATACTTCCTTGGCGCCGGCTTCGAAAAACAATCTACGTTTTTCCCTCATTTCTGACGCGGTATTGGCAGAAGACAGCACTTCAATGCAGATTTCCGGCGCAACCGAGCATTCTGCCTCATTCGCAATGATTGAAAATCGCTCCTCCGATGCCCATGCCACATCCGCAACCTTGGTGCCTTTGCGGGTTTTTATGGCACATTCCGCAAGCGTATTGCCGGTATCGGGCAGGAGTTTGGCAATTTTTCCCTGAAATGCAGAGTGATACACCTTTACCGGCGACATAACGATCTGTCCCTTTTCATTCAGTTCGATCTTAAACGGCAAATTCTGTAAACTCGGATAGTCGCATATATTTTGCCATGTCAGTTCCATAATGACTTAATCCTTTGATGGGAAAAAACGGCGCAGTTTCGGAAAGATATCGGTCAGTTCTCGATTTCCCATGATACCTTCGGGTCTGAACATCATCAGGATAATCAACAGCAGAGGAATCAGCACCCATTTCAAGACCTGAAGCGGTCTGAGCAGTTCCATTAAAATAGTGAACAAAATCGCACTCAATACCGATCCTGACAAGGATCCCATGCCTCCGAGATAAACCATGACCATGACTTCGGTGGATTTCATAATCGTAAAAGAACCGGGATTGATATAGCCCAGAACATGGGCAAACAATCCTCCAGCAACGCCTGCAATTCCCGAAGACAGCATAAATGCCGCGAGTTTGATGCCTTTGGTATTCACACTCATAATTTCGGCTGCGATTTCATCATCCCGGATTGCCATCACGCCTTTGCCGTAAGTAGAGCCGACAAAACGATACAGCATCCACACGGTCAGAAAGGTGAATATCAGTGTCCAGATCATTACCCACGGAAGACTGAGAACACTTTCCATACCGCTGATCACTTTGCCCATGCCCATAAAGCCGCGTGCGCCACCGATAACCTGCATGTTTTCAACCCCACTTTTGACAATATAATTGACTGCCAGCGTGATAATGGCAAGATAATCGCCTCGGGTACGGAAAGACGGAATCGCTACCAGCAAGCCGGTCAGGGCTGCGGCAACCCCTCCGATCAGCAGAGTAAGCGGAAACAAAAATAATGATGCTGTGGGAGATAAGGCAGATAAACCGAATGGCTCTTGATTCGTGAACAGTACCACATTCAGAATAGAACTGATGTATGCGCCGACTGCCATGAATCCCGCATGTCCGCAGGAAAATTCGCCCATGTAGCCGTTGATCAGATTCAGCGAACTGCACAAGATGATGTTGATGCCGATAAACATAATCACGACCTGTATGTATGCGTCCAGCAGGTTTGCCTTGACTGCCGCAACAATTGCGATGCACAGGATAAGATAAGTGATAACAGATAGATAGCGATTCATATATTTCCCATTCGATGATCTGAATTGGCTGAAAAAAACATTTCAGCACTGGAGAAGTTCTTTACTATGCTTTATCTGCTATGTCAATTCGGAATCGCAGGAGTGCAAGGCAATCGCAGGAGAATTTCAGAGGATGTTCGGCAGCAATACGGATGCTCAGTTTTTTTCGGAAAATTCAGGACAAAATTGCATCGCCTAAAATTTCCGATGCTGATAAAAAATCTATATCGGAGCAGGATAAAATTAAAACACCTTGAATTTGGACACCTCGTCCTGAAGTCCTCTGGCAGCATCGTTGAGCTGCTCGATTGCCAGAAAAGATTCCCTGAGCGATTCCATCGTCTGCTCCATTTCCGTACTGAGGTTCAGCATAGCCGTATTGATGTCGCGCGCGCTGCCGGACTGAAATTTCATGGACTGGCTGACATTTTCGAAGCTCGGCGAAAGCGTTTTGACCTGCTCGATGATCCGGGCTAGCTGTGTGCTGATTTTGGCAATATCTTCGGAACTCTGGCGTACTTCTGCAATAAACGCGTCCATTTCCATCACACCTGCGGCAACCGCAGACTGCATTTCCTTGACCATCTGCTCAATATCCAAGGTTGCCACCGCAGTCTGATCTGCAAGGCGCCGGATTTCACGCGCCACAACCGTAAATCCCCGTCCGTATTCCCCTGCTTTTTCAGCTTCTATAGCAGCATTCAGAGACAGCAGATTGGTCTGATCCGCCACTTTGGTAATGGTGGTTACGACAGAAGTAATATTCGCAGCTTTTTCATTGATGACTTCCAGCTTGTTGGAAATAGAGCGGGAAGCATTTTCCATGCGGTGAATGGCTTCTTCCATGCGCGAGAGGTCTTTCTGACCTGTCGTGGCAAACGCGGCAGTTTCCTGAGACATGGTAGCAACTTCTTCAACGGTAATAACCAGCTTTTCCGATATTTTGGAGATTTCGCTGACAGAACTGACCACATATTTGGCAGACTCGGTCTGATGCTTCAGCACAACCTCCTGCTGCCGGGATGCTGCGGCTAATTCAGCCGCTGAGGAGGTTACCTGAACACCGGATTGCTGCACCTGTCCGATCAGAGAATTCAAGCCGGACGCCATATCGCTTAAGCTGGCAAGCAATTTGCTGATCTCATCTCCGCGATCTAAGCGGAATTTTGCAATAAAATCATCCTGCTCCGCCCGGATTTTTGCAGTCAGGTCTCCTTTGGCAATGCTTTCGGCAAACGCCACCGCGTTATTGACCGGAACAACGATCCGCCCGATAATCAGCCACCCGATCCCCGCTGTCAGCAGGATGGCAATCAGACTGATTCCCCAGATAATTTTTTTGGTATTCTCAACCACCCGATCCGCTTCGGATTCCGCACGAGTTCTGACTTTTTCCGCCAGATTCTGAAGTCCTTCGAGACTTTCGGAAACAGAAACAATACTTTCCTTGAGCAGAGTTCTGGTTTCCCGGACTTTCTGCTGCTCTTCGAGCCAGCGCAGACGCAGTTCTGCCAGAGAAATCTCCGAATCGCCGAGCGCAGTTCTGATCTGGGCAACACCTTTTTCGAGCTTGGATACGGTCATACTTCGTTCAGCGGAATTTTCAGCGCCTTTTTTAAGAGTTTCCAAGGCTGTCTGAGTTTTTTTGAATTCCTGAAGCATATCCCCGTTTCTGAGAGCGGTAATCTGTTCGGGACTTTTGGCAAGCTGTATCTGCCATCCGAAACTGAACAAGGTGGCAAGCCCCAGTCGGATATCACTGCACGCTTCCTGCATCCGGGTTAAGTCTTCCTGAAGCAGTTCTCTGACTGCCTTGTCCATTTCCTCGGGCTTATCCTTCATTTCAAAATAGCCGCGAAGTGCGATTTTTTCCCGTTTGGCTTCGAAATTAAGCTTGTTGAACAAGTTATCCGCTTCTTTGCGAAGAACTGTCCATGTCTCATCCAAAGCAGCAATCCGCTCATCGGTTTCTTTTTCAAGTTTCAGAACTTTTCTGACAGATTCCGAAATCAGATTGTCTTTTTTCAGAAATTCCGAGTATGCTTCCCGAAGCTTTCCGATTTTTTTATGGGCATCTTCTTCCTGAGCAGAGAGTTTTTCAATCTGCTCGACACTCTGCTTGAATTCTTTTTCGAGAAATTCCCGTGAACCGATTTGTTCCAGTTCTTCGGTGGTCCGCGCGCCGGCAATTTTTCCCTGACGCTCGATAAAATTGGCGGCTGCCACCCTGATTTTCTGATTCGCCGTTTCCAGAGGAATCACAATCCGGGTCAGACGGTTCTGAGCGTTAATCAGGGTATTGTTCGATCCCAGACTGACAACCGACAGGACAATGACCACGACAATTCCGGTCAGCATCAGTCCCAATAACATTCGTTTTATGGTCAGATTGATTTTCATTGTGTTCAGCTCTCAATAATTTTCACTATCGGTGTTTTCCCTTTTTCATATTCGATGATCACGCCCGCGCCGGATTTTCCCATACTGCAATTGACAACGGTTGTTCTGCCGATCATCGCACTGCCGGGACTTTCGTGAATATGCCCGCAGATCACCAGCCCGGGCTGAGTTCGGACGATCAGATCATACAGACTTTTACAGCCTGCATGACTTCCTGCAACAATCGTATCCAATACGCCTCTCGGCGGCGGATGAAGCACCAGTATGCTGTCAGAGGTCATCATGGATTCGATATATCGGAGTATCGGGCGTTCATTCAGCGCGATCCGGGAATAAAACGGAAGGGAAACTGCTCCGCCGACACCGGTGAACGGAATCCCGTTGATACAGATTGTGTTCAGATGCAATGCCGAATTTCCGAAAAGCCTGTTCGTTTTTCTCATATCCCAGTTTCCCCGGACGAATACTGTGGGAACAGACAATGATCTGAGGTGTTCCACATCCGGCTGCGGAACAAGATAAGTGGTAATATCGCCCGCAAGTACCAGTACATCGGGCTTGAGCATTTTGACCTTTTCCGAAAGCAGACGGATTCGTTTTTTTCTGCCGTGAATATCTGCCGCCGCATAAATACGCATTTGGGGTCTCCGATATAAAATGTCTTGTGCATCATTTATGAAATGAGTAATCTCCGAATTTCGGCAATCGTGTCCTGCATTTCCTTGAAAGATTCTTCAACCTCTTCTTTGGCAATAGTTCGGACAATTTTCATGCTGCGATAGATCCGAGATTCAAAATCTGCTGATATGCGTCAGAAGATTTTATCGAATTGAGATCAATACCTGAAATATCACAAAATCGTTTCAGAAGATATTCGTTGAATTTACGGA
>CAZMDM010000586.1:0-9579 GCA_964564775.1 uncultured Desulfonema sp.
CCCGAACGATTGAGACGGTATTGGCTTTTACTCAACAGAAGCCAACTGTTTGGTGAAAAAGGCGATTAGTTCACGTATAATCTGTATGATGAACGTCAGGAAATCGAAGCAAGGAGTTCAAAACAAATTTATAATGATTACAAGCAAATAAGACTTGATCTGTTTCATTATCTGAAACAGGAAAATACTCATATTGACGAGCTTGTGCTTCTGAGCAAAACCCAAAAACTCTTGGATCGCATATTGTTTATCTGCTTCTGCGAGGACAGAGGCATCATGCCGCCTTATACGCTGCGGGAATTGGTGAGCAGTGCCGAAAAAGACAGGTTCAACCGCTCGGACAGCAAAATTTATCTGAGATTGAAAGGTTTGTTCGATGCGATCAATCACGGGTATCCTGAAGAAAATATCAATAAATTCAACGGCGGACTTTTTGCCGATGATGCGATTCTGAATCAACTGAAGATCAGCGATTCCGTGATGCAGCAGGTGGTCTCGATGGAACGATACGATTTTGCTTCTGATCTGAATGTCAATATTTTAGGGCATATTTTCGAGCAATCCGTGTCGGATATCGAAGAACTCCGCTCGGAGATTGCAGGACAGAGCTTTGATAAGAAAAATAGCAGGCGCAAAAAAGACGGCATTTACTACACGCCGGAATACATCACCCGCTATATTGTCGAGCAGGCAGTCGGCGGATGGCTGGCGGATCGGAAAGCAGAAATCGGATTCGACAAGCTGCCGGAGCTTTCCGAACAGGATTATCAAAGTGTTAAAATAGTCAGACAACGCCTAAAGGCGAATGAAACTGTGAAGCAGCACATTCAGGCATTCGAGGCTTATCGGGAAAAACTGAAACAGATCAAGGTGCTTGATCCTGCCTGCGGCTCGGGTGCATTTCTGAATCAGGTCTTTGATTTTCTTTACAAAGAGGGACAAAAAGTCAATCGGATTCTTGCCAGACTCAAAGCTGGTCAGCATGAAGTGGTTGATTTGGATAAAGATATTCTCATCAACAATATTTTCGGCGTTGATCTGAATGTCGAATCTGTGGAAATTACCAAACTCAGTCTGTGGCTGAAAACCGCGAATAAAAGCAAAGAATTGACAACGTTGGATCATAACATCAAATGCGGCAATTCGCTGATTGACGATCCGGCAGTGGCAGGCGAAAAAGCCTTTGATTGGAATCGGGAATTTCCTGAAATCATGGCAAAAGGCGGCTTTGATGTGGTGGTGGGGAATCCGCCGTATGGTGCAACTTTGGATGAGCGAAAGAAAAGCTTTCTGATAGAATCTTATCAATCTTTCAATGGCAATTTCGATATTTACACCGCATTTATCGAATTGGCATTCAGAAAACTTTCTTCATCCGGGTTTTGGGGATTTATTACGCCGGTATCGTGGCAAAGCGGATTTTATTATCAGAATGTAAGAGAATTTTTAAAAGAAAATGGAATGTTAATAATAGGAATGAAACTTCCTTACGATATTTTTGAAAATGCTTATGTTGATACAGGAATTTATATTGTTAAAAAAGAACGTAAAAGTGAATATCAATCTTTGGTTTATGAATTTCCATTGCGCTACGATCTATCCTCAAAAGGAATAAGCAATGTACCCGGCTACAACCTTCCATCAGGATATTGGATAAATTTTAATAGTTTAAAGATAGTTTTAAATCCTTTTTACTATGAACTGCTGGAAAAAATCAGACTGAACAGCGATACTTTGTTAGGAAATATTACAAATTCAGTCAGGGGAATATTGGCAAATTCGGAAGATATTTCTGATGAAGATAGCGGAGAATACAAAAAATTCTTTTCAGGAAGCGTTTACAGATATTTTTGTTTGGAAGATTTTCAATGGATTCGATATGGAGATAATTTAAAAGAAAAACCGAAAGAGTATTCTTTCTTCAAAGGCGAGCGAATTCTGATTCGGAGACTTATCAGCCGACAACTTCGGATAATGGCTGTTTTTGTTGAGGAAGAGTTTGTCAGCAAGAAAGATTTATACAATCTGAAAGTAACAGATAATTTCTTTAATATCAAATATTTGTTATGCTGTATCAATTCCAGACTCGTTTCCTTTATACTTACAAAAGGTTCCGTTGTTGCTACAAAAGATGATTTTTCCCAATTGACATTGGAAGATATCAGGGAAATACCGATCAAAAATGCTGATAATCAGAAGCCCTTTATTGACAAAGCCGACATCATGCTTTCTCAGAACAAGGCATTGCAGGCATTGAAAAATGATTTTCTGAATTTTGTCAGAAATGAACTCAAGCCTCAAAAAATCAGCACAAAATTGGAAAATTGGCATCAGCTTGATTGGGACGGATTCAAAAAAGAATTGGCAAAAGGAAAAGTAAAACTTGATACTCTGAGTCTCAAAGAGCGCAAAGAATGGCAGGATTATTTTCTGGAGCATCAGGCAAAAGCTCTTGACATCAAAGCGATCATTGACAAAACGGATCGAGAGATTGATCGGATGGTGTATGCGCTTTACGGGCTGACGGAAGAGGAAATTAGGATTGTGGAGGGAGTATGAGAGTCGAAGCCATAAGAACCGAAAACGGATTTTTTATTCCGATGATTGATGCTTTGAAAAATATCAGTCAGGATAAAATTTTGCTAGAAATCGTTGAACCTGTTGATCTTATAAAGAAAGCCAGAGGTTTTCCGAGACACGGGCGTTTTTCGACAAAGAAGTATTTCAGAATAAAGAAGGAAGAGAAGAGATTATCTGCAAAAGCCTCTGAAAATGCAATTAAAATATTGCAGGAAACAGGTTTTATCGGATGCGGAGAAACATCGTCCGATTTTTCGGAACAATACAAAACGGAGTTGTTCAAAAAATATGATAATTGCTGATACGGGCTTTTGGCTTGCTTTGGCGAATCGGAAAGATAAATATCATTTTCGGGCGCAAGAGATATTGATGACGCTTGATGAGCCTTTGATTACGACTTGTGCGGTTATGACAGAAACAGTGTATTTGCTGCTGAACAGATTAGGAGTGAAGGCGCAGATGAATTTTATGGAGAGTTATGAAAAAGGGGCGTTTAAAATATTTCAACTAACCGAAGATCATGCAGGCAGAAGCAGAGAGCTTATGCAGAAATATGCGAGCTTACCGATGGATTTGGCTGATGCTTCTTTAGTTCTTCTGGCTGAATATTTGGGGCATGGGAATATTTTATCTACCGATATTCGCGATTTTAATACCTATCGTTGGAAGCAACATAAACCTTTTTTCAATTTACTGATATAGTAATAAAGTCAGTAGCGGAGGAACGTAAAATGCAGACTTTGACACAGAACGAATTGAAGGACAATGTTTTGAAGGTTCTTGAACTGGTTGAGAACGGTGAGGAAATTCTGATCAGAAAAGGGAATAACAAGAAGAATATAGCTGTTCTGATTCCCTATCCTCAATATAAGCAAAAAAAAGAACGGCATTTGGGGATTTTGAAAGGGAAAGCGAGTTACAAAATCAAAGATGATTTTAAAATTACAGATGAGGAGTTGCTTTCCCTATGAAATATCTGCTCGATACCCATGTGCTTTTGTGGACAATTTTTGATGATGAAAAATTGTCAGAAACAGCAAGAAAAATTATTAAAGATCAGGATAATAAAGTATATGCAAGCATAATAAGCTATTGGGAAATATCTTTAAAATATGCGTTGGGCAAATTGGAGCTGGTGGGCATAACACCGGATGAACTACCGAAACATGTCCAAAAAGCCGATATAAACACTCTCGGTGTGAATAAGAAAATCGTATCAACATTTTATAAACTTCCGAAGATAAAGCATAAAGACCCTTTTGACCGTATGATTATCTGGCAGGCGATAAGCAATAAAATTACGCTGATTTCAAGGGAATTGCTTGGTATGATTCACAACCTCATCCGTATGATCCGAGTCTTGCAAGCATTCGCATCATAAACATATTCCGCCGGATATAAAACACAATCGTGTTCCTGCGCCGATGTTAAGCGTTACCCGCCCAAATCTGCCTGTATTGATTCGGGAAATAGATGATATTATTTCTTCAAGCGGGAGTCAGAATGAGGGAGTATGAGAGTCGAAGCCATAAGAATCAAAAACGGATTTTTTATTCCGATGATTGATGCTTTGAAAAATATCCGTCAGTATACTTGTACAACTGAGAGGAGATTGTTGTTTTTATGACCCAATATGATTATTGGAAAATTTTCCCCCGAATGCCGACAAAAGCGATTATTGGCGGCATTGCAGGCAGGCATCACCTATTTCGAGGCGACCTTGGGCGGGCAGTCTGTGCGCCAATATACCTTGTCTGGGATTGAAAAAAGTCAAAGCAAAACTGGGCGAGAAACCGGGGCAGAAATTTCCGAGAGACCGGGCGACGCAGGCTGTTCTGCCTGAAAAAATTACAGAGCGAAATAAATTAAGGAGAATCAATGGACGTGAAAGAACATACCCCGCATATCAATGTGGATTATTTTGCCGATCTGACGGGCGATATTGCAAAATCCGAAAAAAAAGGGATTGAAGCCATCGGACAGCGCATCCGAAAGCTCAGAGAAGACAAAGGCATTTCGTTGGATGAGCTTTCGAAGCTTACCGGATTCGATGTTGAACTTTTATCCCAGATCGAAAAAGAGGAAGTTCAGCCTCAGCTCGGAACCATGATGAAGCTTTCTAAAGCTTTGGAAGCAGCTTTTGGGCGGCTGGTATCTGGCGTGGGAAACAAGCTGTATTCCATTACCCGAAAAGCGGATCGCAAGGAAATTTCCCGCTCCACTGCCAAAAAAGGCAAACAGCAGCTTTATACTTACATGAGTCTGGCGCCTGAAGTCAAAGGTCGGCACATGGAAGCTCTGTTGGTGCAGCTTGAAGAAAATCCCGATGAGGAAGCTTCGGTGCATAACGGCGAAGAATTTATTTTCGTTTTAGACGGCGTGGTCAAGCTGAAAATCGGCGATGACCGTTTTGATCTTGAGCCGGGAGACAGTGCGTATTATCTTTCGACAACTCACCACGTCATTGCGGCAAAACAAGGTAAAGCGACAATTTTGGCTGTAATTTACGAGGGATAGTTTTAATGGCTCGATAGGCGTTTTGAAATAAACGCTTGTCGGGCTTTCATTTTGATAAAATTCTGCCTTTGGCAAATCAAATATCCCCAAAAACAAACGAATTTTGAAGATTTTTTTAGATTGACTTTGGGCAGCCGATATGTCATTACCCGAGAATATCTTAAAAATTTTGGATAAACAGATCGTATTGGATAACAGGCTGTATTTCAAAGCGGTTATATTATCCATATTTTCGGTAAAACAATAAAATCAGACAGATAAAATTCCCAACCCGTTTCGGACAAGACGATCAGACTTCCTTTCCATCCTGTTTGACGAAAGCCCTGCAATGTTTTAAATATAATTTCCTGTTGTCTATCAAAAGGATTAAGAATTTTATGGAAGAAATTTGGAACAAAGTAAAATCGGCGATTCGGGAGCGTATGCCCGCGCATACCTTCAAGATGTGGATAGAGCCGATAGAGTTTTCAAGAAGCACGGAAAATACGGTGGTATTGTCCTGCCCGAATTTCTTCTTCAAAAAACGGGTATCTGAGCATTACACCACCCTGATCGAGTCGGAACTGAGCCGTGCATTGCGAAAAGCCTGTTCACTGATGCTCGATATTGCTGAGAAAAAGGAAGCGCCCAAAAAACGCCGATCCAAAAAAAGCGATTCCATCTCGGCAGATCCTCAATTGATCCTGCCGGAAGCGGCTGTGCCGCCTTCATCCGGTGTGGGAGGACGTGTTTTACGGAAAGAGTTCACCTTTGACCGTTTTGTGGTCGGCAAAAACAATGATTTCGCATATTCCGCAGCAATGTCGGTGGCTTCCAAAAAAGATTCTCAAAGTTCGCTGTATCTGCTTTCGGAAACCGGTATGGGAAAAAGTCATCTGTCGCAGGCTATCGGGCATCACATTCTCTCCACCAGTCCTTCTGAAAGCGTATATTATATCACGGCAGAGGATTTTACCAATGAAATGATCTGTGCGATCCGTACGGGCAATGCCGAACAGTTCAAGGAAAAATACCGGAATCGCTGCGATGTGCTGCTGCTGGAAGATATTCACTTTCTGGCGGGCAAAGAACGCACTCAGATTGAGCTTGCGCTAGCATTGGATTATCTGTTTAATGCCGATAAAAAAATTATTTTTACAAGCTGTTATCTTCCTTCGGATATTCCCAAGCTCAACGAACAGCTCAGATCCCGGCTGGCTGCCAGTCTGATCTCCAATATCGAAGCACCGGATTTCGAGACCCGCCTGAAAATACTGATGAGAAAATCCAAAGAACACGGTTTGAGACTGCCCAGGGCGGTTATAGATTATCTGGCAGGAGAGCTTTCCGAAAATGTCAGACAGCTAGAAAGCGGTCTGATCGGCGTAACTGCCAAAGCAAGCCTGATGGGAAAAAAGGTGGATCTGGGACTTGCCAAAAGTGTGGTCAGAAATATTGTTACACAGTCCAAAAGTATCACGCTGGATACGATCAAAGAAATTGTCTGTAATCATTACGGAATTTCTACGAGCGATCTGATATCCAATTCCCGGAAGCAAGCCATTGTCCGTCCCAGACAGATCGCCATTTATCTTGCCCGCAGATACACGGATCAGCCGCTTCAGGTGATCGGAAAAAATTTCAACCGATATCATGCCACTGCCATTCACTCGATAGGCGCAGTCGAACAAAGCCTCAGACAGGACCCTTCGCTTCAGAAACAGATCGAATATCTGTGTTCTAAAATAGAATCTTTAGGTAATTCAGGTGATTAAAATATATGTCTTTGAAAGCTTCTGTTTTTCGGAAACTCGGACAGATCGCAGGTATTCAGAATTGTTCCCGGAAGCCTGAAGACCTGATGTGTTATGCGTATGATGCCACTGCGGAAACAGCAATTCCCGATGCGGTTATCTTTCCCCGACATACCGAGGATGTTTCGGACATTCTCAAACTGGCTTATGATGAACATATTTTTGTGATTCCCAGAGGCGCGGGGTCGGGACTGACCGGAGGCTCGGTTCCGGTCAGACGCGGCATTGTTCTGGTGATGAACCGCATGAACCGTATCCTTGAAATTGACACGGACAATCTGATTGCCCATGTTCAGCCCGGCGTGATTACGGGTGATTTTCACAAGGCTGTCGAGCAACAGGGCTTGTTTTATCCGCCGGACCCTGCCAGTTCCGAATTTTCCACGCTCGGTGGAAACTTAGCCGAATGTGCGGGCGGTCCTCGAGCCGTCAAATACGGTGTTACCCGTGATTATGTTCTGGGACTCGAAGCCGTGATCGGCACCGGAGAAATCATTCACACCGGGGTTCGGACTGCCAAAGGCGTAGCAGGGTATGATCTGACGCGATTGATTGTCGGCTCCGAAGGAACGCTCGCGGTCATCACCAAAATGATTCTGCGCCTTCTGCCTTTGCCGGAAAGCATCGGCACACTGACTGCGGTTTTCGATGATATGGAAAACGCGGCTCAGAGCGTATCCGACATTATCCGGCAAGGCATTATCCCCAGAACCATCGAATTTATGGACAATGCGGCAATTTGCTGTGTTGAGGAATACCTGAAAATCGGGCTGCCGACTGATGCAGACGCGATGCTGCTGATCGAGGCAGATGGAAAAGCAAGTGAAATAGAACCTGCGATGAACGATTTGGAACGGATTTGCAAATCCCATAACGCTACTGTAAATCTTGCCCGATCCGCGTCCGAGCGGGCAAAACTCTGGCAGGCTCGCAAAGCGGTTTCTCCCGCGCTGTTCCGCTACGGACCTCACAAGATCAACGAAGATATCGTGGTTCCGAGAAGCAGAATCCCGCTCATGGTCAGAAAAATCCGGGAATTGAAAGAAAAAAGCGGACTGATGATTGCTGCTTTCGGTCATGCGGGAGACGGCAATATTCATTTCAATATCATGCTGGATAAACGAAATATTGCTCAACTGAAAACCGCCAATGATGTGGTTGATAAACTCTTTGATTATACTCTTGAATTGGGCGGCACGATTTCCGGCGAACACGGCATCGGGATTACCAAAGCCCCGTATCTGTCCAAAGAGATCGGGAAAACGGAAATTGCATTGATGAAGCAGATCAAAGCCGTGTTCGATCCCAAAGGCATTCTGAATCCGGGCAAAATTTTCAATGGATAAAAATCGTATATCTGCTGCAAATTTCCGATCAGGAGGGCTTTACATTCATATTCCGTTCTGCCTCCGAAAATGTCCGTATTGCGATTTTTATTCCACAGAGGATCTTTCCCTCACAGAAAAATTCACAGACGCGCTGTGCAGAGAAATTCGGATGAGAGCCTTTTCCCGGTTTTCCTTTGACACAATTTATATCGGAGGAGGAACACCATCTCTGCTTGCTCCTGAAAGGATATCCGATATTCTTCAGACAGCCTATCAGTGTTTCGATATTACTGATCATCCTGAAATTACTATTGAAATAAATCCCGGCACCGCCGATCTTGAAAAACTCATAACATATCGTGGCATCGGCATCAATCGCATCAGCATCGGCGTTCAGTCATTTCAGGACAAATTTCTTCAATTTTTGGGACGGATCCATTCGGCAGAACAAGGGTTGTTTCTTGTCCGATCCGCGCAGAAAGCCGGATTCGACAATATCGGACTCGATCTGATTTATGGCATTCCGGGACAATCCGAAAGCGAATGGCAGGATGATCTGAATGCGGCTGTCCGCCTTGCTCCCGCACATCTGTCCTGCTATATGCTGACTTATGAGAAAGGAACGCGTCTGGATCGCCAGCGTCAGGCAGGCATGGTGATTCCGGCAGATGAGGAAACTGTCGGAAAACTGTTTTCGGATACTGCCCGCTACCTGACATCCTGCGGCTATGTGCATTATGAAATTTCCAATTTCGCGGAATCGGAATCGCTGATGTCCCGGCATAACCGGAAATATTGGAATATGACACCGTATTTCGGATTCGGACCTTCCGCGCATTCGTTTATTCCTCCGCAGAGATCATGGAATCTCCGCTCTGTCGGGAAATATATTCAACAGATTGACAGAGGCAAGCTTCCGGTCGAATCTTCAGAAACACTCAGCCGCGAAGAAATGATGATCGAGGCGGTTTATCTGGGCTTACGACAGCACCAAGGCATTGATATTCAGCAGTTTGATCGGACATTCGGTGTTTCTTTCAAACAGAACTTCGGGTATCAGTTGGAAATTCTTGAACAAAAAGGTTTGATCGAAATGACTGAAAAATTTTGCAGGCTTTCGGAAAAAGGAATGCGGTTTGCAGACGGAATCGCGGCGTTTCTGATTTGATATCATTCAACAGCCGAGCGATAAATCAACCGGCTCGGACATGGGGGATTACGGTTTTCCGCCGCCGCTTGTTCCGCCGGCACTGCTTACAAGCGAACTGGTCGTGAATATTCTGGACTGAGTTCCGCCGCTGACACTGCCGCCGGTATAAACAATAGACCTCTTTCCAAAGTTCGTTTCTATGCCCCGAAAT
>CAZMDM010000587.1:0-2202 GCA_964564775.1 uncultured Desulfonema sp.
CATCTGCTTTTTGGGGTCGCCCACGCTCAGTCCGCCGACCGCGTAACCCCTAAAACCGAGTTCCGCTAATTCTGCTGCCGATATTTCCCGCAAATCCGCAAACATGCCGCCCTGAACAATACCGAAAAGCAGATTTTTCCGATCACGGCTTTTCCATTCCTGCTGACATCGGACTGCCCATCGGTTAGTGAGATCGGACGCGTCTTTTGCCTGTTTCCGCTCCGCAGGATAGGGAATACATTGATCCAAACACATCATGATATCCGAATTGATGCACAATTGAACGCCGATGGCAGCCTCGGGCGTCAGCAGATGGCTTGACCCGTCAATATGAGACTGAAACGCGTAGCCTTGTTCCGTGATTTTGGAAAGCTTTGCCAATGAAAAGACCTGAAATCCGCCGCTGTCCGTGAGAATCGGCTTGTGCCAGTTCATAAAGCGGTGAAGCCCGGAAAATTTCCGAATAACATCACAGCCCGGTCTCAGATAGAGATGATAAGTGTTGCCGAGAATGATCTGCGCGCCCGCAGCTTCCAGTTCTTCCGGCGATACGGCTTTGACGGTTCCGAGCGTTCCGACCGGCATGAATATCGGGGTTCGGATTTTCCCGTGAGCGGTTTGCAGCACGCCTGCCCTTGCGTTATCTGATTGTGAAAGTATTTGAAAAGTCATATTCTTTTCTATCTGTTCCGATAAATTTATGATGATCAGAATTTTCCGCAGATGATTCCGGTCCGCTATATTGAGGTTAAGGAGCTTGAGATATTGACGGCATAGGCGAACCGCCTTCCAGCAAAGCTACCAATTCGTGTACAAATCGGCTCATCTGTTTTGCCTGCAATTGAAGCTCCGATGAAACCGAAGCGGATTTATCGGCATTTGCGGCATTCTGCTCGGTGATTTTCTCCACTTCTGCCATTGCAAGGCGGATTTTTTCAATCCCTTCGGACTGCTCTTCGGAAGCATCGGAAATTTCTTCGATCAACTCACCAGCTTTCATGCTGTATTCCATACTGATCTGAAATGAATCGCCTGTTTTTTCGACAAGATTTGATCCGTCATCGATTTCGGCTACGGTTCTTTCGATCAGTTCCCGGATATGTTTGGCAGAATTTCCTGTTTTCAGAGCAAGATTTCTCACTTCTCCGGCAACCACGCCGAATCCCGCGCCGAACTCGTCTGCCCTTGCAGCTTCAACCGCCGCGTTCAATGCCAGCAGGGTGGTCTGAAATGCGATTTCGTCAATCGCATCGGTGATCTTGGCAATTTCTTCGCCCCGATGCCTGATTTTATTCATCGCTTCCGAGGTTTCTTTCATCGCTGTACTGGCAATCTGAATATAGGAGTAAATTTCTTCGCGCAGTCCTCTGATTTTCATGGCAGATGCAATATTTTCCTTGATGCCGTACAGCATTTTTTCCAATGCTTCCGAAGTCTTCTGAATCGAATCTTTCTGAAGCAGAGAGGCTTTCGAAAGCTGCTCGCTTTCCGAAGCCATTCGGATCGAGGCATGGGCGAGTTTTGCCGAAGAGATGGTCAGCCCATCGGAAATATTGCTCAGTCTTCGGGTAATATATTTGCGAATCAGTATCCACATCCCGATAATTGAAATCCCGACAAATACGGATGAAAAAATCATATTCCAGTGATTGCGCTGTTCGGATTCGCGGATGACTTCCGAAATGTTTTCGGACAGATTTTTACGGACAGCTATCGCCAAATGTGTCAGGCGCTCGCTGATCCGAATCTTTTCATCCGCAAGCCGGGAAATCTGTCCGATAGGCACTTCTTTTCCATTGCAAAGCTGAAGATAGGCAGATGAGGCTTCATTCGTGTAAGCAATCAGCTTTTCGAGAAGCGATAAAATAGCCGCTTTTGTGTTCTCGCTGATTCCGTCAAGCAATGCCAGACGATTCAGAGATTTTCCGAGTTCCGCAAACTCTTTTTCAGCTTTTCCGATCATCTCGGACTCGCCGGTCATTACCGCATTTTCATACAGTTTGGTCTGACGTTCGAGGGTGATGAGTATTGTCTGGGTTATTTCGGTCGAAACTACCCGAAACTCGGAAAGATTTTAGAGGTTTTTGTGAATTTATCATAATTAATATTTAGAAAATGAAAATGACATAAAATAGCCGTAGACCAGAAGTGCTAAGTGGATACATGTGGTAACAGAAATTTCACAGACAGCTTTTTTCGAAA
>CAZMDM010000588.1:0-7960 GCA_964564775.1 uncultured Desulfonema sp.
TCCCTCAGCTTAAAGGATAGACTATTTTTTTTTTAGCCTGCCGGGAAACTGTTTTTCGAAAACTTCCCGAATAGGACGGTTCTTCGGATATTTCTCTTGCATTCAGCATATTCATAAAGATTACCTTTTGATGATATATAAATTATTTTAAACATTATTAAATCCCCCTCCTGCTGAGAGAAGGGGGAAAGAGAATTTATTTAACTTCTGATGATGGACATCAGGTCTTCAAGAGTTTTCAAGCCTTTTAATGTCCCGGCTTTGCTCGTATTTTCAAGCTTTGCGCCGATGGGGCTGCTGTTGTCAATCGTGGCAATTACCGCAACATTGCCCATATCACCGGTATTCAGGGTTACGCTGTATGTCGTGCCTTTGTCATCAATGACCGACAACACGACATCGCTGTCTTTGAAACGTGCCGCAGAACCGTCTTTGATTTTGCCGTAATCCCAGCACAGCAGCCATACGAATTTCATATCATCCAGCTTGGCAATCCGCATAGTTTCTTCTTTTGCGCCGCCTTTATCGCCCACGCCCTCATCACCGCTCAACTGCATGAACGGAAACGCGTTCAGGTCTCCGAGCTCCCCGAAATATACCAGTCCCACTTTTCCGTCTTTGCCTTCATACGCTGCTGCCAAATCGAAATCTGCGGCGGTACTCCATTTCATTGTAACCATAAGCTGCTTGAATCCGCCGACATTTGCCTGTTCGCCTTTTTGCTTGAGTTCCATTGGTTTCGATCTCCTTGATAAGTTAAGGTTGATAAAGCCCCTGAATGTTCAACATCTGTTCAATATCCTTTTCAAACTTCGGTAAATCCTGTACTATCACAGCCCAAACTGTTTCCGTATCAATAACAAAATATTCATGAATCAGAATATTTCTCATTCCGATAATTGATGACCATGGAATATTACCGTGCTGTTCACGGAAATCCGATGATAAGGCTCGGACAGCTTCGCCGATAATTAGTAGCTGATAAAAAATTCCGTCCTGAATCAACTTATTCTGATCAAAAATATGCTTTTCTACATCTGCATATTGTCTGATCTGAATTATCGCTTGCAAGATATCTTCCAAGCGTTCTGATTCGCTTCTCATAAGGCAACAGCTTGATTTAATATGCGTTTCCGATACTCGTTTTTCAATCCTTTTTCGGTGAACACATATACCTCGCAATTCAGAAGATTCTGCAAATCTGTCAGCAGTCCGCCCTGATCCAGCAAAGTACGCCCCTGCCCCAGATTTACCAGAAATCCGATCTGATTCCGGTGATCGGGATTAGAGTCGTCGAAGACACGCACATCGGATGCGCCGTGTTTCGTAGCAAGCTGTAAAATTTCTTCACGATGCTTCTGGAGCAAGCTTTTCATTATCATACCTCATTTTCTTTCGGCTCATTTTTCTGAACCCGATTGATATTGATGACAGAAGGCGATGCGCCGCTGTTGTCAATTTTGGCAATCAGGCACCATTTTCCCGGTTCTTCGGAAATCAGAGGAACTTCGATGACATGCCCGGTATTGCTTTTCACCACAACACTTCCGTCATATTTGGCAAAATTATCGCCTTTATGAAGAAATCCCAGAAAACGGAAAATATTGGTGGCGATCAGAACGGATTCCAGATGATCTATCTTTGCGATTCGGATATTTTCTTCATTGTCTCCGGCAGTGTTTCCGACACCTTCGTCTTTATCGAGCTGAATATGAGGCATATCTGCCAGGCTGCCCGTGTCCGCAAAAAATACATGACCGAATTTGCCGTTCTTGGTCTTATAAAATGCGTGCAGGTCGAGATCAACAGCGGCTGTCCATCTCAGAGTCGCAACAAACTCCGTGCCGACCAGCCCGGCTTTTTCGCCTTTTTGCTTCAGGACGACTTTCTGTTTGAGTTCCATGGCATGATCTCCTTGGGTTGGGTATGATTTGACTCCCTCCTCTTTCAGAAGAAGAGGGAATATTGTTTTACAGTTGCTTCAATGATTCCAGAATCTGCCCAGCGCCTTTTGACAGCAGGGTTTCGGCAAGCCGGATTCCGACAGATTCGGATTCGGACAACACGCCCGACAATGTTTCTCTGATGATAGTCTTTCCCTCGAGGTCTGCGACCAGCCCGGAAATCACAAACCAATTGTTTTCGATTTTCCCATGAGCAGCAATCGGAACCTGACACCCGCCTTCGAGACGATTTAAAAATGCCCGTTCTCCCATCACAACAGTTCGGGTGGCTGGATGATCCAATGCCGCAATAAGCGGCAGAACTTCCGCATCATCTTTCCGGCTTTCGATACACAATGCGCCCTGTCCCACCGCAGGCAACATCATGCTATCATCCAAATATTGGGTGATTCTGCTTTCAAGCCCGAGACGCTTCACACCTGCGGCTGCCAGAATAATGGCATCGAAATTTTCGGTCTCCAGTTTTTTGAGCCGTGTGTCCAGATTTCCCCTCAGTGATACGATTTCGGCATCGGGTCTGAGATGTTTTATCTGGGCAGACCGCCGAAGACTGCTGGTTCCGATCCGTGCGCCCTGCGGCAGTTGATGCAGCAAAAGTCCGCGTCTGGAAATCAGCACATCTTTGGGGTCTTCGCGCTCCGGAACCGCACTGATGCACAAGCCTTCGGGAATATCCGCGGGCATATCTTTCATGCTGTGAACTGCCAGATCAACCCGCTTATCCGAAATCGCTTCTTCGATTTCCTTGACAAACAAGCCCTTACCGCCGACTTTTGCCAGAGGCACATCCAAAATCTTATCGCCTTTGGTCTTGATAATGAGCAGATCAACACTTAAGCCCGGATGTTTCCCGATCAGCGCTGTTTTCACCCAATTTGCCTGCCACAAGGCAAGCTGGCTTCCCCGTGTTCCGATGATAATGTGATTCTTCATCAGTGACCGCACGTTGAGCAACTGCTTGCGGAACATCCGCTGCAAGACGAGGTTCCGGCAGACGTGCTGGTTGTCATGCCGTTTCCGCCTTTGCTGAAGAAAGTACACGCGGAAATCAGTTTGTTCACCTCCGAACTTTTGCAAGCCGGACATTCCGGTTTATCGCAGCCCAAGACCAGAAATTCGAAGTTTTTATCACATTTTTCACAATGATACTCATAAATTGGCATAATATATAAGGCTCTCCTTTATTCAACGATGACTCTAAAATAATCCTCTGAAACATCATCGTCAAGCTTTTCATTGCTGCTGTTTCGGAGCGGCTTCCCGAATCTGCATTTTCAAAAGCCCAAGCAATTTTTCGGCAGATGCTTTGTTCTGAGCTTCGTGTATTCCGAAAAAGATATTGCCATAACTGCACATCAGTTCATAATTATCCATGATCTCAATCATTTTACAGCCTTCACTGCTTATCGCAGCTTCTTTTCCACCGAAATTGATCAGAAATTGCGAATATCCCGATACGAGTTTTTCAGCTTCTTCAGAGCGTTCTCTCTTGGATAAAAATGCAGTCAGATCAGCACTATCAAGCGTATATTTTGCTGTGAATACATGATTCAGTGCATCATAGCCGAACACATCGGATGCTATCAGCGTAATGCTTTCCTGAGCCAGTCCTACTTTAGGAAAAAGATCGGCTTCGGAAATCACGGTTTTTTCGCTTTGTTTGGACTGAATAAAATTCTTCAGAATACTTTCCATCCCCATAAGCAATGTTTCCGAAGGCGATGATGCAATAATTTCAATATAATATGATCCATGAGTCAGATAAAACGCATTTTTGGTGCGATATGCAAACCGCGATAGGGCAAGCGGCTGGGCATCTTCCCTGCGCTGTGTGCTGAATACCGCATACGCAGCCGATGGATTTTTCATTTCGAACACAAAAATTTCCATCCACAGATCGGGTTTGCCTTTTTCGGAAAATCGCTGACATTGCAATTGTTTGAACCCTGCGGATAAAT
Organism: uncultured Desulfonema sp.; assembly: GCA_964564775.1. GTDB lineage: Bacteria > Desulfobacterota > Desulfobacteria > Desulfobacterales > DYRC01 > DYRC01. The sequence goes on from CAZMDM010000588.1 coordinate 3,923, forward strand.
ACAATTCCGCTTTTCCGTCAATCTTATCCGAAAGCCCGGCATCGTCGAACTGTTCGGGTGCAGTCAGAATACTGAGTGTATCGGGAATCGCAACAATCGCCTGAAGCGATTGACCGCCCAAAGACGCTTTGGGAACGGGGATGGATTCGACAGCAGGATTATGGCGAAACTGTGCAAAAAAAATCGCTGCACCGATGCCGGTCAGCAAGATCAGAATCGACCATGCACTTATTGTTTCCTGTTTTCCGATATGATGACTATGTTTCAGCATGAAAATAAACTATCACAGTCTTATGCTCCTGACAAGTAATTGTGTGTGATTTAATAGGTTGATTTCCGATCTGTGCATCTGTTATGATAATCTGAATTTTCAGCGATCAACACATAACACCTGTAACACATTCAATGGAACAATTTCAACAACTGCAAACTGCTGATGAATTGAATAATCAGGGGCTTATTCTCGGAAATCAGGGCAGAATGCCCGAAGCGGCTCAATGTTTTCAGCAGGCATTGGCTTTGAATCCGAAACATGCAAACGCTTATAATAATTTGGGAATCGTTGTAGCCCATTACGGAGATATCCCGAATGCCCGGCAATGTTTTGCCAATGCCCTTGCGATTGAACCGGACAATCCCCGCCCCATGACCAACGATGCGCTGCTGCTGCTGCTACAAGGTCAGTTTGAAGAAGGCTGGCACAAATACGAACATCGGATTCGCTTGGAGAGCAGAGGACCTCTTCAGAATCGCTGGGATGGCAGTCCCATTCCCGGAAAAATTCTTGCGGTCATGTATGAGCAGGGCGCGGGGGATACCATTCAGTTTATCCGCTATCTGCCGATGGTCAGGGAAAGGTGCGGAAAACTGATCTTTCTGTGTCGTCCGGAAATGAAAGCACTGCTTGCCGGTTTTCCCGGCATTGATGTGCTGACCGATAATTCCGAAGAAGTGCGTTATCATTTTGCCATCGAACTGCTCAGCATTCCGGGCTTGCTGAATACCAATATTGGAAATATCCCAAACAAAGTGCCGTATTTATTTGCATCCTCCGAGAAGTCTTCATACTGGAAAAGCCGAATGAACTCCAGCAAACTAAATGTCGGGCTGTGCTGGGCGGGGAATCCGAACAATGCAGTGGATTGGAAGCGCTCACTGCATCTTGACGATTTTGCTCCGTTGGCAGACATTGAGGGTGTTGTGTTTCACAGCCTTCAGGTGGCTCATCGCACCGAGGAAGCAGATTATCCACCCAAGGGAATGCACTTTGAGAATCCAGCAAAAGAGATTCGGGATTTTACCGATACCGCTGCCATTATTGACAATTTGGATATTGTCATCACGGTGGATACTTCTGTCGCGCATCTGGCGGGCGCAATGGCAAAGCCGGTGTGGACGCTTTTACCGCTGATGCCGGATTGGCGCTGGATGCTCAATCGGGAAGACAGTCCATGGTATCCGACCATGAGATTGTTTCGCCAGTCTCAGGCAGACCACTGGCAGGAAGTGATTTTGCAGATAGCGGGCGAGCTGCGGCAGCTTGTCCGGCGTAAAACAATAGAGCGGTTCAATCAGGGATATGCGTTTTATTCTCAGAACAGGATGTCCGAAGCCGCGCCGTGTTTCAGACAGGCTCTCGCGTTGAATCCGAATCACATCGAATCGCTTCTGGGGCTTGGCGTGGCTTTGGAGCAGACCGGCAATGCCGAAGAATCTGTGTCCGTATTGCAACACGCTCGGGAACTCTATCCCGAACATACCGAAGTGTATATCGGACTCGGCAACGCGTTCAAAGCGACTTATCAGCTTGACGAGTCCGCTCAGAGTTATCAGAAAGCCATCTTTCTCAAGCCCGATCATGTCGAGGCATGGAAAGGCTTTGCAACCGTTCTCAAAGAACAGGGCAGATTGGAAGAATCTTTGTTGTGCAGTCAGAAAGCAGTCTCACTTGCGCCGAAAGATATCGAAGCTCTGCTGAGTCTTGGAAATGTTCAGAAAGCAATGGGCAATGTCAGCGAAAGCATCGCTACCTATCGGAAGGCATTATCTTGTGATCCGAGCCATGCCCGAGCGCATCTGTTTTTGGGGCTGGCGCTGCTCTTAGCCGGAGAGTTCGAAGAAGGCTGGAGAGAATACGAATGGCGCCCCAAAGCCGAATCCGGGGTGGAAAATCATTCTTATCCTGCCCCGCGATGGCGAGGTGAATCTCTGAATGGTAAGCGTATTCTGGTTCACTGCGAACAGGGTTTCGGAGATACGTTTCAGTTTGTCCGATATCTGCCGTTGTTGAAGAATATGGGGGCAGATCTGATATTCGAATGTCAGCCGGAACTGGAAAAATTTTTATCGCAGCATTCGGAATTCGGAAGAGTAATTCCTCGCGGACAATATCTTCCGACCTATGACTATCACTCTCTTCTGATGAGCCTTCCGTATCTCTTCAAAACAGATTCGAACTCGGTTCCGTGCAATATGCCTTATCTCAGGGCTGAACCCGCAAGTCTTCCCCATCATCATCCCGATATTCTAAAAGTCGGATTGGTCTGGGCGGGAAATCCGGGACATAAACACGATAAAAAACGCTCCGTCTCTCTGTCCGCGCTTACACAGATTCTCGATGTGCCGAATGTCCGATTTTACAGCCTTCAGGTCGGTACAAGAGCCAAAGATGTGCAGGAAAGCTGCCGATTGGCACATATCACGGATTTGTCGGATCGCCTGAAAGATTTTTCCGACACCGCATCGGTGATTGCCGCGCTCGATCTGGTGATCAGTGTGGATACCGCAGTGGCGCATCTGACAGGTGCAATGGGAAAGCCGATATGGGTGATGATACCGTCTGGTCCTGATTTCCGATGGATGCAGAATGCGGAATACAGTCCGTGGTATCCGACAATGAGGCTGTTCCGACAAACCGAACATGACCGGTGGGCGCCGGTGATCGAGCGAGTTGCCGAAGAACTGAGCGCAGTCGCAAACGGTGACAGATCGCGATTACTGCCTCGAAATTATCGAAAACCCGGCTCTGTGCCGATATTGCACAAAGCAGATGATGTAATTCAGGAGAATATGATGCAGGAACAAGATGATAAAATGACCGCTCTCAAACCGTGCCGACACGGAACCATGCTGTATCTAAAAAAAGACATCTATGTCGGGCGATCACTCGATCTCTACGGCGAGTTTTCAGAAGGCGAAATCGCAGTATTCTCGCAACTGATCCGTCCCGGCGATATTGTTGTCGAAGCCGGTGCAAATATCGGCGCGCATACTGTATTTCTGGCAAAAGCAGTCGGTTCCGGCGGCAAAGTATTTGCTTATGAACCTCAGAGATTTATTCACCAGATACTCTGTGCCAACATCGCGCTCAATGAGCTGACAAATGTCCATACCCGTCAGGCAGCTTTGGGAGAAGCGGCAGGTTTTGTCCGCATTCCGATATTGGATTACACTATCCGAAATAATTTCGGAGGCTTGTCTCTGGGAATGGGCGAAGAGTCCGTTGCGGTGGAAACGATTGACAGTCTGAATTTGGAACGCCTGAAGTTTATCAAGGCAGATGTGGAAGGCATGGAAGCAGAGGTGATTCGCGGCGCAATTCGGAGTATTCGGCAATTCAGACCCATTTTATATGTGGAAAATGATCGGGTTCAGAAATCGGAAGCTCTGATCGCCCTGATTCGCAGTCTCAATTACCGCCTGTGGCATCATTATGTTCCATTGTTCAATCCAGCCAATTTCGCGGGCGTGCAGGAAAATATTTTCGGCAATATTGTTTCGAAAAACCTGATCTGTTTTCCCAAAGAAGCGTCTGTCAATATTCAGGGATTGGAAGAAGCGCTTTGATATGGGTTAAGTTAAGGGCATCTTAATAACCCTTAACTATATTAACCCTGACTTGTTTTAAACATCAACCCGTGCGTCCTGCGGTAACTGCTTTGATCATGACTTCGACATAAAACCGTGCATGGGCAATCGGTGCTGCCAAATTTGCGCGGTGATTGGCAAATATACTGCCACCGCTACCATCCAATACAA
>CAZMDM010000589.1:0-5991 GCA_964564775.1 uncultured Desulfonema sp.
TCGGAACAGACAGAACGCCTGTCGGCTGTGATTCGGATAGAACGATTTCGAATTTCGCCGTTATATGATTCTGCCAAAATCATCTATCGTGAAAAGCCCTTCAAACTGGATAGTTATGTCTATCATAAATGGTGGGCCAATCCTGCTGATCTGACGGCTTATTTCCTATCCAGAGATTTTCAGCATTCCGGCTATTTCAAAGCTGTGTTTTCTCCGGCAAATAATGCTCATTCCACGCATATTCTGGACGGATTTGTGGAAGAATTTTTCGAGGAAGATGATGCTGAAAGCTGGAAAGCAGTGTTATCCCTGAATATTCATCTGCTGAAAGAAAATCAGCCGGATGTGAACAAACGTATCCTGATGCAAAAAAAATATACGATGACAGAACCTTGCACCGAAAAAACACCCCATGCGCTTGCCAAAGCAATGAGTATTGCCATGTCCAAAGTTTCGGAACAGATTATCCGGGATGTCTATGATGAGTTGAAAGAGGAGATTCATCAGAAGTAGAAACGCGTTGGGCAAAATAGCGGTGACGGCGGAGGCGGATGTTTTATCTTTACAACTCTTGTCAGTTTTACTTGACAAATATAATTAACGGTGTTAAGTTTATTGACAGTATTATTTATTCAATCAAATCAGGAACGGTGAATCTATGGGCTCAGCTGAGCGAAAAGAACGTCAGAAGGAATCCCTTCGTCAGGCAATTCTTGATACGGCGAAGGAAATTCTGCTTACCGAGGGGTATAACAGCCTTTCGATGCGCAGCATTGCCAAACGCATCGAGTATTCTCCCACCACGATCTATCTCTATTTCAAAAACAAGGGGGAAATTATTTATCATCTGTCTGAAGAGGCGCTCGCGCATCAGTTTGAAGCCATAAAGGCTGCCGGAAGTCCGGAACAATCCCCTATGATGCGTTTGCGCGCGGTTTTGGAGGCTTACATCCGTTTCGGGCTCTCCGAACCGGATCGGTATAAAATTATCTACATGGCGGATATTTCTCGGCATATCAATGTAAACAGATTGCTGGAGCAGGGCAGAAGTGCCGACAGGCTGCGTAAAATGGTGTATATGAGCGTAAAAGACGTGCTGACCGCGTCAGGATATCCCGCGGATCCGGAGTGTGTGTTTCAGGCGATCTGGGCGAATTGTCACGGAATTGTATCTCTGCTGATCGGTCGTCCCGATTTTCCATGGGCGGAACGGGAGAAGCTTATTGAGACCAGCCTTGACATTACTCTGAAAGGATTTGCAGGCTGACAAGTTGTCGGTAATTTTTTTTGCTGTTCACTTAACAGTGTTAATATAATTTACGATGATAATATATTTATCTGCAAAGGAGTTGGTTATGAAACAGGTTATCCGGTTTGTTTTTTGTGCATGGCTGATAATGTTTTCAGCGTGTTCCTCAAAGGAAAACACCGAACAGGCGATCCCTTCGCCCATACCGGTGCGAATCGGACAAATACGGCATACACAAGACCGTGAAACCGTGATGCTCAGCGGAACTGTCACTTCCCCGGAAGCGCCTTCCAATCTGTCCTTTCTCGTATCAGGCAAGATAATTCAGGTGGGACCGAGAGAGGGCGACTACGTTCGGAAAGGTGATTTGCTGGCTTCTGTTGATCCGACCGATTATCGGTTGGCACTCAAAGCGGCTTCCGCTCAGGCGGGCATGGCTCGCGCCGCGCTTGACAAAGCAAAAAATCCGATCCGTCCGGAACTGCTGGAGCAGGCACGGATCGGATTCGAACGAGCGGGGGACGAACATCGGCGGATGAAAATGCTGTATGAGTCCAAAAGCCTTGCGCCGAATGATTATCAGAAATTCAAAGCTGCCTACGAATCTGCCGAACAGCAGTACGAGCAGGCAAAAAGAGGCGCTCAGAAGGAAGACAGAACTCAGGCAGCTGCGGCGCTGGATTTGGCTTTATCCAATGAAGCGATTGCCCGAAAGCATCTGGAAGATACCGCTCTGTATTCTCCGATGGACGGGTTTATCTCCGGACGACATATTTCGCCGGGCGAACTGGCAGTCCCCTCTCGCCCTGTGTTTGAAATTGTCCGGCTTGATCCTGCCGAGGTCAGTGTCGGCGTACCTGAGACGGACGTTCATATTCTCCGTGTCGGGCAGAAGGCAGTCGTTACGATCCCGGCTCTGCCGGGGGAATCTTTTGAGGGTGTTGTCCGCCTCATCAATGTTTCGGCTGATCCAGCAACCCGCACCTTTATGACTCGGATCAGCGTGGCAAACCCGAAACATATTCTTCGGATAGGGATGGTGGCAGAGGCAAGGATTTACGGTGACAAGCCTGTTCAACGGCTCACTCTGCCGGTTGAAGCGGTTGTTCGGGAGCCGCAGGGCGCCACAATCGTTTTTGTCTACTTTCCCGATCAGAAGCAGGTATATGCCAAACGGGTGGAAGTCGGAAGCATCTTCGGCGACGAGATTGACATCCGGAATGGTCTTGACGGAAAAGAACTCATTGTTTTAGGGGGACAGGAACGCCTTCGGGACGGCGTTGCCGTTACCGTAATGACCTCACCTGAGCCCGGAAAGGAAATGCCGCAATGAATCCGGTCAAAGTATCCCTGCATTATCCGATAGTTACAATTCTATTTACTGCGCTGCTGTTTCTGGCAGGCGTCCACGCGTTCAACCATATGCCCCGAACAGAGGACCCCAGCATTACGATACGCACCGGACTGGTGATCGCCCTTTATCCCGGCGCCACATCCGAGCAGGTGGAAAAACAAGTTACCCAAACGCTGGAAAAACACATATTCAAATTTCCGGAAGTCCGGAAGGATAAAACCTTTTCAACAAGCCGCGCCGGGTTGGTCATCATCAATGTGGAACTGGAAGACAATGTGAAAAACTCTGAAGAATTCTGGTCCAGGCTGCGCCATGAACTGAATGAAGCCCGGGGGCGGGAGCTTCCGGCTGAGGTTCGCGGTCCTGTCGTGAATTCCGATTTCGGAGACACGGTAGCCATGCTGATTGCCGTGAGCGGAAAACGTTACGGTTACCGGGAACTTCGGGATTATGTAGTGAAGATACAGGATGAACTCCGCACAGTCCGGGATGTCGGAAAGCTGGCAATTTACGGAGATCAGAGCGAACAAATCCGAATAACCGGCAGTCTGGCGCGGCTGTCCCAATATGTCGCGGACCCCTTTCGGGTGGTTCAGGCTTTGCAACAGCGCAACATTATCGAGGGTTCCGGGAATTTTGACGCGGAAAATGTTAAAATTCCGATGCGGACAACCGGATTTTTTACCACTGAAGAACAAATCCGCCATGTCATGGTGGATGTTTCCCAAACCGGACAGCCGGTATATATCGGCGATTTTGCAACGGTCGAACGCGGGTATCAGGACCCGACATTCCTCGTGCGGTATGACGGAGAGCCGGCTGTTCTTCTTTCTGTTGAGATGAAGAAGGGAAGAAACATGATACATCTCGGCAGACAGATTGATGAGGTGTTTGCCCGGCTTAACAGCCTGCTTCCCCCGGATATTCGGGTTGACCTGATTGCGAATCAGCCGGCAGTCGTGGAAAGCCGGATATCGAGCCTGAAACACGAATTCATGCTGGCAATCGGTGCCGTGATTCTGGTAACGATCCTTCTGCTGCCGATTCGGGTTGCCGTGATCGCGGCTTTTGCCATTCCGATCACCCTCTGCATCACACTGGGCGTCATGAACGCACTGGGAATCGCCCTGCATCAGGTATCTATCGCAGCTCTGATCATCGTTCTCGGGATCACGGTGGATGATGCGATAGTGATTGCGGACAACTATGTGGAACTTTTAGACAGAAAGGTGCCGAAGGCAGAGGCGGCATGGCGATCCGCCAGCGATGTGGCAGTTCCGGTATTCACGGCAACGATCACGATTATTGCTTCATTCCTGCCCCTGCTGATTCTCACCGGAACATCCGGTGAATTTATCGCTGCGCTGCCGCTCACGGTTGCGATTGCATTGGCGGTATCATTCGTTGTGGCGGTAATGCTCACACCGATACTCTGCCGCTTTTTTATCAGCAAAGGACTGCATGAAACCGGTGCGGTCGGCGGGCATACAAAGAAATTCAGCGTGCTGGACACGCTCCAGTCCGGGTATAGGATACTGATTGTCCGGTTTATGAAAAGGAAACTGATAGCCGTACTGCTCGGCATCCTTGCTGTTGCCGGTGGGATCGCTCTGTTCGGAACTGTGAAGGAACAGTTTTTCCCGTTTGCCGAACGCGACCAGTTTGTCATTGACGTCTGGATGCGGCAGGGTTCCCGCATTGAAAGCACGGATGCGGTGATGCGCCGAATCGAAAACCATCTTGCTGCCAAACCCGGAATTGTCCATTACGCCAGCTTTGTCGGGCAGAGCGCGCCGCGCTTTTATTACAACGTCAATCCCCAGCAGCCGGACGCGGCTTACGGACAGTTCATCGTCAACACCGCATCGATCAAAGAAACTACCCGGCTGGTCCGAGAACTCGGCATGAGTCTGGAACAACTGGCTCCCGAGGCCATGGTGATTGTCAAAGAACTCCAGCAGGGAGCGCAGATGGAATCACCGCTCGAAGTCCGCATCAGCGGCGAAAATATTGAAGAACTCAAACAACTTGGGAATCAGGTTGAGACGATTCTTTCCGATGTCGGATACGCCCGATATGTTCACCGGGATTTTTTCAATGATTCCTGCAGGGTGGATGTCAATATCAACACAGAACTGGCAAACCGCCTCGGGATAACCCATGCTCTTGTTTCCCGGACCCTTCAGGGAGCATTGGACGGCGGACCCGTCAATGTGTTCTGGGAAGGTGATCGTCCCATAACCATACAACTCCGCCTGGATCGGGAATCCCGTTCTTCGTTCTCTGATGTGCGGGACGCATATCTGACTTCCCAGATTACCCATGCCGGGGTGCCGCTTCGCTCCATTGCCGCGCTCGAACCGGAATGGCAGACCAGCCGCCTTGTCCGCCGTAACGGCATCAGAACCCTGACTGTCCGAAGTTTTGTCAAACCGGGATGGTATGCCGACGACCTGCTGAAAGCGGTTCAGCCGAAAATCAGCGCGCTCAGCCTTCCCGATGGTTATCGGATCGAATACGGCGGAGAAAAAGCCAACCGGGATGAAACATTCCCGCAAATGCAAACCGCGCTCGGAATCAGCCTACTGGCGATTTTTCTGATACTGCTGCTCCAGTTCAGAACCCTGAGCGAACCGATGGTCATCATGACGTCCATACCTCTGGCGCTGCCGGGTGCCGCGCTCGGATTGGCAATGACCCACAATCCGTTCGGTTTCACCGCATGTATGGGGGTGATAAGCCTCAGCGGCATCGTGGTTCGCAACGCCATCATCCTTGTGGATTACATCAGGGAGAAAATTGCCGAAGGACAGACGCCCGAACAGGCAGCAACCGAAGCCGGAGAACGCCGCTTGCGCCCGATATTTCTGACAACCATGGCAGCAGCGGTCGGCGTTACGCCCATGATCCTTTCGGGTTCGAGTCTCTGGAGTCCGCTTGCCAGCGTGATTGCTGTCGGGCTGATCTGTTCCATGTTCTTCACACTGACGGTTGTGCCGGTGCTGTATGTCATTGTCTGCGGACGTACCGGGAAATCCCGCGTTCATCTCATTGCCCTGATCGCAGCGGGACTGATGATCGCTTCGGGTCAGGCATCGGCTGAGTCATTGACGCTCACGCTGCCTCAGACTGTCGAATTGGCACGGAAACAGAATACGGCACTGAAGATTTCCCGCGACAGAGTTCGGGAATATCAGCATCGCAGGGTTTCCGCCAAAGCGAACTATTATCCCCATCTGTCAAACGAAACATCCTATATCGGCATTTCAGATCGCCAGATGGTTACTGTTCCGGCAGGCAGTCTGGGAGATATTCCCGGCATGGGACCGTTTCCCGCGCAAAGCACATCCATTGATCAGGGGGCAGAATCCGTACTGCTCGCCTCCAC
>CAZMDM010000590.1:0-7070 GCA_964564775.1 uncultured Desulfonema sp.
ATCAGTCTGGCAGGCGGTATGATTGCCTCCAGACAGGGCAGACATATTCAGATTGACATCATCTCCCGTCATCTGGGCGAGCGCTACAGAAAAATTGCCGAAGGAATCGTGCAGATAGCAACAGCCGTGATTTGCAGTGTTGTCGCATGGTATGGCATCAAATTCGTTCAGATGGAATCCGCATCGGGCGATATGGCGTTTGCAAATGTTCCGAGCTGGATTTGCTCTGCCATTATTCCGTTTGCTTTCGGAATGATCGCCTTTCGCTATGCGATTCTGAGTTTTTTCAGCTTCAGAACTCTGTTCGGACGTCATCCGAATACATCATCATCCGATCTCTGAAAAATTGGAAATACTTATGAAAATTTCGTTCGCGGCAATAAACCATAGAAAGATCATTAGGAGAGAAAGTCGGAGACTCGGAATGGGCCCACCTGGATTCGAACCAGGGACCAACCGGTTATGAGCCGGTGGCTCTACCAACTGAGCTACGGGCCCTCATTCCAAACATGATTTTTAACGCTTTACAGGAGTTTTGTCAAGTATTAAAAAAACATCTCGAAATCCTGTCTTGATAAGTATCCGCATTTTTGTTAAAGAAGAAAACATGATAACTCATCCTGATTTAAGCACAGATATCGGCGGCATAGTCCTTAAAAACCCGGTAATGACCGCATCCGGCACATTCGGATATGCCGAAGAATTTAAGAATCTTATCGATCTGAACCGGCTCGGAGCCATTATTGTCAAAGGATTGTCTCTGCTGCCGAGCAAAGGAAACCCCTATCCGAGAATTGCCGAAACCGCGTGCGGCATGTTGAATGCCATCGGTCTTGAAAATATCGGCATCGAAACGTTCATTGCCGAAAAGTTGCCCTATCTGAAAACCTTGTCCACGCCGATTCTGGTCAATATCTACGGAACCTGTATCGAAGAATATGCCCAATTGGCTGCCCGGCTCAACGATACCGAAGGCATTGCCGGCATCGAAATCAATATCTCCTGTCCCAATGTCAAACGGGGCGGAGTTGCTTTCGGAACCGATCCCATACTTGCGTACGAAGTGGTTCAGGCAGTCCGAAACGAAACCCGGCTGCCGATTATGGTCAAACTGTCCCCGAATGTAACAGATATTACCTCCGTTGCCCTGAGCGTGGAAGATGCAGGCGCAGATGCGCTTTCGCTGATTAACACGATTACCGGCATGGCAATCGATATCCGAACGCGGCGTTCTAAACTCGCCAATATCACCGGAGGACTTTCAGGTCCTGCGATCAAGCCTGTGGCTCTTCGGATGGTCTGGCAGACTGTGAAGAAAGTAAAAATTCCGGTGGTCGGCATCGGCGGGATTATGAGTGCCGAAGATGCTTTGGAGTTTCTGATTGCCGGAGCATCTGCCATACAGATCGGTACCGCCAATTTTGTTAATCCCCGTGCAAGCATGGAAATCATATCCGGCATCGAAAAGTTTTTGATCGAACACCGGATTGCCCGACTGGGCGATATCATCGGCACACTGCAAGTCTGAATCGGGATTGAAGCGTTTCGAATGAAGGGCTATGTTGATCGTTACTTTCTGATCAATAGCCTCTAAGACATCGCGTGATCGAGATCGGCAATAATGTCATCGGCATTTTCGATGCCTACGGAAAGGCGGATCAGTCCGTCCGTAATGCCTGCGGATGCTCTTTCCGACTGAGAATAGGTGGAATGCGTCATGGATGCAGGATGCTGAATCAGAGTTTCGCAATCCCCAAGACTGACCGCCAGTGTACACAGTTTTACACGGTTCATTACCTGCTTGCCTGCCGAAATTCCGCCTTTGACTTCGAACGCGATCATTCCGCCGAATTTCTTCATCTGCTTCCGAGCGGTCCGATGTCCCGGATGAGAGGCAAGCCCCGGATAAAAAACTTTATCCACTTTGGGATGAGTCTCCAGCCACTGTGCAATTTTCAGGGCATTGTCGGAATGCTTTTCCATTCGGACTGCCAGAGTTTTGACACCTCTTAAGATCAGCCACGCGTTGAACGGACTCATAATCGCGCCATAATGAATCACATATTCTTTTCGGATCCGATCAATTATATCTTTGCTGCTAACAACAATACCGCCGATATTGTCTCCGTGTCCGTTGAGATATTTTGTCGTGGAATGCAGAACCGCAGAGGCGCCGATTTGTAAAGGCTGCTGAAGATATGGCGTTGCAAACGTATTATCCACGATCAGAGGGATATTGTGGGTTTTGGCACAGGATGCCCACAGTTCGATATCGATCACATCCATCGTGGGATTTGCCGGAGTTTCGATATAGAGAAACTTGGTGTTTGCATCGATCAGGCTTTCGATAGCCTGTACAGAACAGCAGGATTTGGGCGGAATGAATCTGGCTTCGATATTCCATTTTTTCAGATCATGCTGAAACAGCGAAAACGTGCCTCCGTAAACCGTTGTGCAGGAGACGAAATTATCGCCGGGACCTGCCAAAGTCATCGCTACGGAAGCAATCGCCGCCATGCCCGATGCTGCGGCAATTGCGGCTTCTCCGTGTTCGAGAACGGCAATTTTTTCCTGAAGCAGATCAACGGTAGGATTTGCCATCCGGGTATATGCGTACCCCTGTTCTGTTCCGGTAAATATTCCCGCACCGTGATCCGCATCTCTGAATCGGTATGTGGATGTCAGATGAAGCGGCGGAACCAGATCCATTGTGGGATTGTTCACGCTGTGAATGCCGTGAACGATGTCGGTTTCTGTCGAATATCTCATTGTGTTTTCCTTTCAGCTTTTCCGATGCTTTTTCTTCAAGCCCGAAATCACCCTGTCTATCTCTGCCTTATGATCCGAATAGTACTGTTTGCAGAACGAGACAATTTTGGAGGACACCTCTTTTTCCTCCGGGAGATCTGGATATACTGTCAGATTCAGCGCATTGAAATCGATCCGGTGAAACGCGAGTTTTTCATTGATCTTGGAATCTGCATCGCTGAATGCAGCTCCGGCAATACACGCGTTCACTTCGCTATCTGTGGTGAATTTTCGGACGCATTGAAGCACCGCTCCGGGGGGCATATTGCTGTTGACTTTTCGGACATTTTCATTGATCTGGGTACACATCTCTTCCACCAGACGGTAATTCGGCATCACCACTTCTCTGCCCTGATCATAATGATATTTCCCGTACATATATTCATGGCAGGCTTCCTGTAACGCGTTATATGCCCAAAGAACCATGTTGGTATATTCCCCCTTGGCGGTCAGTGAAAACGGAAGATGTTCCGGCAGAATATTTTCCGAGAATTGACATGCTGATAAGATCGACATCATATCTATACGAATATTTTCATAAAATTTTCGAACACCGGTCTGATTCAGGAGCAGATGATTGAGAAATCCAGCCTTGACAATGACATCTTTTTCTTTTTTCCGACACCCATCCACAAAAGTATCGAAAAGCTCCATCATATTTTCCAATTGTTTGCGCGCACCAAAGAAATTTTCCGCCATATCTGTAAATACTTCTTCCAACAATGCGGTGCCGAAATCTGCCGGATGACGACTCATGATCATAGCTCCTGTATAATAAGTTTGAAGACAAATATAGCAATCCCAAATGCACAAAATAGCCCGGGATTCATTTCCGGGAACTATGTATGCAACTCCCGCTCCAAGCGTCTGCTGTAATTCGACATGGCATAGCAGCAGATCAGATAAAGTAAGGACAGAAACAGATATGCTTCTGCGGAAAAGCCGTTCCATAACGGATTGGACAGCGTAACATTGGTGGTTTTCATCACATCGTATAACGCGATAATCACAACCAGAGAGGTATCTTTGAATGCAGATATCAGAATGCCAACTGTGGGCGGAATCACGATTTTCAAAGCCTGCGGCAGAATCACCAGACGCATCTTGTAATAATAGTTCAATCCCAGCGAATCCGCAGCTTCATATTGTCCTTTGGGAATTGCCTGCAATCCTCCGCGTACCACTTCCGCAATATACGCGGCGGTGAACATGATAATCGCAGCCTGCGCTCTCAGAATTTTATTGACCGTAACGCCTTCGGGCAGAAACAGAGGAAACATGATAGCAGACATGAACAACATGCTGATCAGCGGAACTCCCCGGATAATTTCGATATACACGATACACAGCGATTTGATGGCAGGCATTTTCGAGCGTCTTCCCAGTGCCAGAACAATGCCTAGCGGATATGCTGAAAACATGCCAAATACCGACAGCATCATTGTCAGAGGTAGTCCGCTCCATTTGCTGCTTTCCACAGATTCCAGCCCCAAAATGCCACCTTTCATCAGAATGCCCATAACGGTCATGCTCAGGGGCCAAATCCATAAAATATGCTTGTTCCATCTGCTCCTTTCTTTGGAATACAGAAGCAGAGCCACCAGAATCATCATGGCAGTCAGGGGTCTCCAGTGATGCTCTCTGGGATATAAGCCGAAAATGATAAAGCGCAGATTCTCCGTAATCACAGACCAGCACGCGCCGCCGGACGCCCGGCATTCGGCACTGCTGGAAAACCATCGGCTGTTGAGAAATGCCCATTTAAAAAGCGGCGGAAGGATCCGATACATCGCAATCAGGACGATAATCGTCAGAAAGGAATTGAAGGGGCTGCTGAACAGATTCTGCCGCACCCAGCCGATAATGCCCACACTACTTGCAGGCGGTTTCAATGTCTCGGAATTTGTCGGATAAATCATATTATCGCTCCACCAATGCCATCTTTTTGTTATACCAATTCATAAATGCGGAAGTCAGCAGACTGAAGCACAGATAAGTCATCATAATCAGCGCAACCCCTTCGATAGCCTGCCCGGTCTGATTGATCATGGTGTTGGCAACCGATACGAAATCAGGATAACCGATGGCAACCGCCAAAGTGCTGTTTTTGATCAGATTGAGCATCTGACTGGTCAGCGGCGGAATAATCACGCGGAGTGCCTGAGGCAGAATCACCAGATTCAGAATCATCGCGGGTCTCAATCCCAATGACATGGCGGCTTCGGTCTGTCCTTTGCTGACCGACTGAATGCCTGCGCGCACGATTTCCGCTACAAACGCGGAGGTGTAAAGCACCAATCCGAGTAAGACTGCTGCAAATTCAGGGCTGAAACTGATACCGCCCTCGAAGTTGAACCCGGAAAGATGCGGAATGCTCATTTGGGTCGGTGCGCCGCCGATTCCCCATGCTGCTATCGGAAGCAGTATCATCATCATTGCGGATACACTGAAGACCGGAAATGCTTTGCCGGTTTTATCCTGACGGGATTTTGCCCATTTTTTAAGCAGGTAACATAGCACACAAGCCAGCAAAAACGCATATCCCATATACGCAAATGCCGGATGAGCCTCGGGAACAGCGAATAATAATCCGCGATTGCTTAAGCATATTCCAGTGAAAGGAATCAGTGCCTGACGCGGCGGTGGAAGCGTTTCGTAGAAAATTGCATACCAGAAAAATAATTGCAACAGAACCGGAATATCCTGCAACACTTCGATATAGACCGCCGAGAGTCTGGCAACTAGCCAGTTTTTGGAAAGCCGGGCAATCCCCACAAAAGTTCCCAAAATCAGTGTCAGCACAACGCCGATAAATGAAACCTTGACAGTATTCAGCATTCCCACCCACAGCGCGCGGGAATAAGTATCTGCCGCAGAATAGCGAATCATTTTTTCGCCGATTTCAAACGAGGCTTCTTTGTTCAGAAACCCGAACCCAGTGGCAATGGACTGGCGTTCGAGATTTTTCAGCGTATTGGAAAACAGGTAATAGCTGATAAACCCGATCAGGCATACCGTAAGCACCTGATACACTATCGCCCGTTTATCGGGATCATTCCAGAAAGAAACTTTGGTGTGCATATCCGCATCAGACATGATCTTCTCCTTGTCTGTTACTCAAATTTTTGAAGAATGAAAATCTTCTATAGCGTATTCATGGGAAAACATCAAGCTGAGATAGTAGTATAATTCTGACTGACACAGCCAAGTCTCGCAGGGACGGCACGCAATAGCCCGAAAATTCATTTCCGGGTAAAAAACTAGGATTTTCCGAATCACTCAAAGCGTTTTGCCAGTTCTTTTTCTCCGAACCGCATCGGAAGAATAATCGCAAGAATACTGACCGCGAATGCCAATGCAAAAGAGAAGGCAATCCATACCTTATCTCCTATTGTCAGTGTCCATCCCTTTGCTTCTGCCATAAAAATTCTGTAAACCGGGCGTGCTTCGAGAACAATCACCCAGCCGATAACAATCGCACTGAGCAGCATGGATATCAATCCGCCATAGCTGCTGACAATCTGTGCGGGGTTTTCCGCTTTGAAATCAGGATAAGCCGCGCCGATGCCGACACCAATGGCAACCACCCCCGGAACCAGAAAAAATACGGTAATCGGCGATAAAATCATCATAAACGGCGTTACTCGAAGCATGAGATTGGTGGATACGATCAGAATTTCGGTCAGAATCAGCAGCGGAATATAGTAGATAAAAAATTTGATCCATAAGAACTGACGCAGATGAACCGGACCCGATTTGATCATCCAAAATGCTTCTCCTTCGATGCTGACTGCCGGAAACGCGAATCTGACCGTAACTGATGCCAGCACAGCCAATGCCAGTCCCATGTTCAGAAATGACAGAAGATTTTCCAGATACAGTGTCGGAATCGGCGATTTAGACATGGGAAGCACTTTGAAATTGTAGATATAGATCACAACCAAAGTGGCGATCAGAAACAACTGAGACCACTGGGTCTGATCCCGGAAAAATGTTCTGATTTCTTTGATCAGAAGGGCGCGAACCGGAGGCGGAAAGATACCGCAGATATTTCTCAGCAGATTGCTTTGTTTGAAAAACTGCTGACCTGCGGTCTGGCTGTCGGATAAGCCTTTGAAATAAAAATAATCTGCTGCGACAATACTTAACAACAGAGACAATCCTGCAAAACTCCATAACAAAGCCAGATGAAACACGGATTCCGAGATTTGACGCGACAAAGCGGCTCTGATGCTGTCAAATGCCCATGTACTGGGAAGCCA
>CAZMDM010000591.1:0-8797 GCA_964564775.1 uncultured Desulfonema sp.
CGCTGACATTGAGCGACGGTGCATCCGCGATTTTCCGAGTCCAATTGGCTATTTGCAGATTTCCGTATCCCAAGATGGCAGCAATTATAATCAGCAGGCTGAATATCGAAATTCCGGTATCGCGGTTCGATATTTCCGATCTGAGCCGAAGGATCAGCATAAACCCGACCGCATTTGCAAACGCAATCACAAATGAAATGCCCCAGACTCCGAAAATATCCGCAATCTGAATCAGATACGGATGTTTTGCCTGTGAATATCCGATCAATCCCCAGGGAAAGCCGGTGAGCATGAAACTTCTCAGATATTCGAGCGATACCCAGATCGCAGGTGTTATAATTAGACAATACAATGGTTTCCGATACAGGCGACAGGATAAAAGTGCAAATGCTCCGAAATACAAAGATAAATAGGATGCCAGCAGAAATAATAAGGGAATTGCGACGTATGTCGGTAAGTATCCATAAATCCGCATAGTGTCGGACAGCCAGTACAGCAGGCTGAGATAATGGCTGAGCCCGGCAATGAAACCGAGGCGGAATACCTGCTTCAGAGGAGCATCTTTCACAGCAAACAATAACGGTATCAGGGCGATCCACGCCAGATAGGAGATGCCGATTTTGGGGAATGATGCGGTCAGCAACAGTCCGCTCGTAATCGCGTATAATGTCCGCGGGATATCGGTCGAGATCGGAATCACGCGCATTCCTTACTGTTGAGCAGAGTCTTCAGTTCCGAAATAAAATCATTCACATCTTTGAATTCCCGATATACCGATGCAAAGCGTACGTATGCCACATCATCGAGTTCGTGAAGTTTGGTCATGACCTTTTCGCCGATACGCTTGGATGGAATTTCTTTATCTCCGGTTTCTCTCAGCCATCGTTCCAGATCATCCAGAAAATCTTCGATCACATTCATGCTGATATTGCGTTTTTCACATGCGCGCAATACCCCTTGCCGCACCTTTTCCCGATTGAAGTTTTCCCGTCTGCCGTCTTTTTTGACAATCACAACCGGAATATCTTCGACATATTCATACGTGGTGAATCTGCCTTTGCAACTGAGGCATTCTCTTCGTCTGCGGATTCCGGTCTTATCTTTTTTCATGCGTGAATCCACGACTTTATTCTCTGTTTCTCCGCAAAACGGACACTTCATGATGCTTTCTCCTCGCAGTGAATCAGCTTTATTCCGGCTTCATTCAGCATTTCCAGAGACATGGGATCCGCATACCCGCTGTGATAATAAATGGTTCGGATACCTGCATTGATAATCATCTTGGCGCAGATCAGACAGGGCAGATGCGTACAGAACAAAATCGCGTCTTTGATCGAAACACCATGATAAGCTGCCTGAATAATGGCATTTTGTTCCGCATGGATTCCCCGACACAACTCATGCCGCTCTCCTGACGGCACATTGAGCTTTTCCCGGATACATCCCGCGTCAATGCAATGCGTCAGCCCGCAGGGCGCGCCGTTGTAGCCGGTGGACAGGATACGCTTATCCTTGACAATCACGGCTCCGACAGCGCGACGCAGGCAGGTGGATCGTTGTGCCACCAGATGGGTGATTCCCATAAAATAACTTTTCCATGAGGGACGATTGCCCGGTTCCGGCATCACGCTTACTCCCGATACAGGGGAAATGCGTTGCACAATTCCTGAACCCCTGTCCGAACTCTCCATATCAGCATCTCGTCTTCGGGATTTTTCAGCACATCGGCAATAAAAGCAGCAATGGTTTTCATTTCGGCTTTTCCCATGCCACGAGTGGTCAGCGCAGGGGTGCCGATGCGGACACCGCTGGTAACAGTCGGACTTCGGGTTTCACCGGGAACGGAATTTTTATTCACCGTGATTCCGGCTTTTTCCAAGACTTCCTGAGCCTCTTTGCCGCTGATGTCCAGATTCCGCAGATCCGCCAGCATCATGTGATTGTCCGTACCGCCTGACACCAGACGGATGCCTTTTTCGATCAGAGCCTGTGCAAGCGTTTTCGCATTTTCAGCCACTTTGAACTGATATTGCTTAAACGAATCCGACTGCGCTTCTTTCAATGCCACAGCTTTTGCCGCAATGACGTGCATCAGAGGACCGCCCTGAATGCCCGGAAAAATCTCACCGGCAATTTTTTTGCCATATTCGGCTTTGGACAGAATCAGCCCGCCTCTGGGACCGCGAAGCGTTTTGTGCGTGGTTGTGGTAACCACATCCGAATACGGAACCGGAGACGGATGCACCCCGGCAGCCACAAGCCCCGCGATATGAGCCATATCCACTGCAAGATAGGCATTCACCGATTGGGCAATTTCCGAAAATGCTTTGAAATCAATGATTCGCGGATATGCACTTGCGCCCGCGACGATCATTGCAGGTTTGTGCTGTTTGGCAAGTTCCGCAAGCTGCTCGTAATCAATTCTGCCGGTATCGGTTCTGACGCCGTAATGCAGAAAATTGAACAAACGCCCGGAAAAATTGACCGGACTGCCGTGGGTCAGATGTCCGCCGTGTGCCAGATCCATGCCCAGTATTGTATCACCGGGCTTGAGCAGGGCAAAATACATTGCCATATTTGCCTGAGAACCGGAGTGCGGCTGAACATTGACATATTCTGCGCCGAACAACTGCTTTGCCCGCTCCACCGCAAGCTTTTCCGCCTCATCCACATATTCGCATCCGCCGTAGTATCGCTTGGCAGGATATCCTTCGGCATATTTATTGGTTAAAACGCTTCCCTGTGCTTCCATCACCGCACGGCTGGCAATATTTTCAGATGCGATCATCTCCAATGTGTTTTTCTGCCGCTGATACTCGTCAGCAATCACTTTGGCAATCTCAGGGTCTGTCTTTTCAATCCATGGTAAGTCCAACGCTGATTTCCTCTCTAAAAAAAGCTTTTGTTTCAAAGGTTTATATCTGTATTACGGGAGTTCGGCAATCATTATTCCTCTCTCCTAAGCGATATTTTCGATAACTAAATATAGTATCTGTTTTCAAAAGGAGATTCAAGAAGAAAAAAACGTTTCGGATGTGTTCGGAAGGTTAAAATATCGTGCGAATCGGGTTTATGCGGCTATCTTTTCTTCAAACTCCGGTTTATAAATCCTGCGTTGCGGAATCGGCTCTTTATGTTTCCGATAGCTTTCCTTAACCCCTTCCCATGCGGTTTCAAGCTCTCTCAGAGCGCCTTCGGGAGTATCTGAAAATGCAGATATATTCGGCAGTTCTGCAAAATATGCTAACCAATCCCCGTCTTCATCTTTATAAAGACGGATTCCGAATCCGTCAAATCTGTCCATTTTTTACCTCTTTATCATATGATGTTCCAAAAATTGCTTTACCTGATACCCCTTTGCTTTACCATCAGAACGCGGCTGAATAGGCAGCCTGACTCCTTCAGGCGAATACCAGATAGAATGACTTCCTTTGCGATGATCTATATCCAGCCATGTTGGGACAGAAGTGTTTCGAATTCTTTGAACAACAAACCGGAAGGATTATTTTGTGCTTTGATTAAAAGTTTTTCAGCTTTGGTCATAGCTACAAGGCTCATTCATTTCACTTCGGTTCGGGTTTCAAAGATATTGGGCAATAACCTCATCTTTTAAAATTCTGAAGACTTCAAGGCTTTCCTGAGAAGCCTTTTCTTTTCCCGAAGCAATCCGGTTCAGAAATTCGCTGTCTTCTTTATTCGCGGTGCTGAGTTGTTTATCAATGCGTTTAAGGGTATTATGAATCAGGCTGTATATAATCACGGGTCCGAACATCGTTTCCCCGCTTTCCTTTTTGCGGAGTTTTCCGATAATATGATGTCCGCTGATCTGAAACGCTTTGGGCGCGGGAACATAATTCAGAAGCTCGGCAAACAGCCCCAGAGATTCTGTTACACCTTCGGCATATCTGCTTTCCAAAGATGCCATGCCGTCAATTTCAATCTCCTCGATATCCGCTTTTCCGAAGGAAAGGTCAAGATGAGCAATGCAATCCTGCTGAATAATCCTGACAGACTCTTCCCGTTTGCTCTTCACCACATCGCTGTCATTTAAGATTTTGATTACATTGAATACATTAAGCATTTCTTTGACCGTAGGGCTTTTCCGCAGCCCCACATCCTGCGGCGTGGAATTGTATATGGCAAGCTCATTATCCAGTACCAGAATTTTATGATTTTCTGCCTGATCCGAAACATACAGATCAAGATCGCGTTCTTTCCGATAACGATATGAACTCATTTCCAAAAGCTGCTTCATCGCGTCTTTATCTGTTTTTTTATCACTGTCTGCCGGACCCACAGATGCAATAATCCCGGCAGCCAAATGATCTATCCGAATTTTTTTGAGCAGATTCTGTTTGAATGACATATAATGCTCCCGAAAATGTTGATTTCGGCACAAGATAGCATTATCCGACTTTGAGAGCAAGGGTTGATTCTGAAAACGATCTGACAAAACGTTGATAGGGATATTGATGGCGCGCCCGACAGGATTCGAACCTGTGACCTACGGATTCGTAGTCCGGCACTCTATCCAACTGAGCTACGGGCGCGTACTGATTTTTCTTTTATAAAACATCAGCGCAGCAATGTCAACGAATAAATTCGGAACAGACTTCATTTCGTTGTTGTACATGGATTGCCATGATTTTGCGTAATTCTTCAATAGAAGTGATTCTCTGATCAAGGCAGTTCTTTGACAAGGCTGAAAGCTCGATTTCAAGCATGTTGAGCCATCTGGCTTTTTGGGGGGAATGGTATTCAAAACAGTCTGCAATTTACCCGGCTCCGGCTGAAGCGGGGTAACAAGATGATCGGTGAGTTGATAAGGCTTCTCATCAAAGCATATCACAGGCTGTTGTTTCCGGTACGGATGTAACTTTCAAGATATTCTTTCTCAACATCGGTCAATGAAACTTCATATTTTTTATGCGCTCTCATGATATTTTCTCCTTTGATTTTTTTGAGAGGAGAATATATCATAGTAGTGTACAAAACTCAATGTAGTCAGGTATTCGATTTTGTTGATATTGTAAATCCCCGACTCCCTCTCACGGCATCAAAGTCCGTCTGGAAAGCGGTCTGGTGGGACGGGTGAAGCATATATTGGAATGATCGGAGTTCGTAAGGCATGTTAAAACTTCTTGTTACCTTAGCGGTATTGTTTTACACACTGTATCCGTTTGATCTGATCCCGGATACGATTTTCGGGATCGGATGGCTTGATGATATGATCACATGGATATTGTTGTGGTGGTTTTATTATCGGAAGCCCGGAGAAGAAAAAATCCGACAGAAATTCGAAGAAAAAATGGATGATTTTTTCAAACAGTCCGAAGATAAAGAAAACCCCCCATCTTCTGACCCATACAGAATATTGGGGGTATCGAAAGACGCGTCCAAAGAAGAAATTCAGAAAGCATATCGCCAGCTTGCCAACAAATATCACCCGGATAAAGTGTCGCATCTGGGCGAGGAATTCAGAACGCTTGCCGAAAAGCGATTCAAAGAAATTCAGCAGTCATATCAAACTATTATGTCCAGATATGACTGACAGGTCATAAACTGATCCGAAGTGAACATATCTGTCAGACTGCTCAGCTTTGACAATGTTTTATCCAGATTGGTGTAATGCCTGAATCTGTAGCTCCATGGCAGTTGCTTCACTTTGGGCTGATCCGGGTCAATTTCCCAGGGGTGCATATAAAACAGATACGTTTTATCCTGAGCCAGAATCTGCTTTACTCCCAATCTGAACAGATATGACGGAATCAGCCGGAAATATCCGCCTCCTCCCCAGGGCAGAATCTGTTTTCCGAGCCTGAGATTGCTGACCGGAAGCTCGTAAAAATTTTCAGATAGTCTGACCGCAATACCCTGAACTTTTCTGCCGGACAAATCAAGATGTCCGTATCGTCCGTGCATGGCAAAAGAATTATAACTCGAATCATAGACATAGCCGATGTCTCCGATGAGCTTCAGGATATTGCTGTTGATCGAAAAGCTGGGCGCCCGATAGCCTGTTATCGCAGCACCGATAATATCTTCCAAGCGTTTCTTGCTGTCTGCGAGATCTTTTGCGAGAGTTTTCAGCGTCATTTTATTGCACAATTCATGATTGTATCCATGAGACGCCACTTCATGTCCGTTTCGGTGAATTTCCCGCATCAGATGAGGCAGTCGCTCGGCAAGCCATCCCAGACAGAAAAATGTGGCTTTCCTGGGTCCCAGAAACTCCAGCAGACGATGAGTATTTTTTTCCACACGCAGATCAAAAGATGCCCACGAGTCGAAATTCACCAGTTCCTTGAAGTTTTCCACCTGAAACCAGTCTTCCACATCTATGGTAATCAGTATCGAATCTTTCATAATACTGAGGTTATAACGGAGTTATGATGCAAATGTCAATAGGGGACAGACTGTCAGTCGCCTTGGAAAATACGGAATAATAAGGATTTCTTTTTTCCTACGTCAGAATACCGTTTTTTTCGTATTGTCATTTTTTTGACAAAATGAGATTATGTGTTATATGTGTCATAGATAAATTCTGCCGAATATATAACCACATCGAGGAGATATTATGAGTAACCACTCGTATTTGTTCACATACGAATCTGTAACCGAAGGACATCCCGACAAAGTGGCGGATGCCATTTCCGATGCTGTTCTGGATGCGATTATCACGCAGGACCCGAAATGCCGGGTCGCGTGCGAAACACTGGTAACCACAGGACTGGCATTTATTGCTGGTGAAATCACGACTGATTGCTATGTGGATATGCCGCAGATTGTCAGAGACACCATCAAAGGCATCGGCTATTCGTCGTCTCAGATGGGCTTTGACTGGCAGACCTGCTCGGTCATTACCAGCATCGGTCGTCAGTCCCCGGATATTGCTCAAGGTGTTAACCGAACCGATCCCAAAGATCAGGGCGCGGGCGATCAGGGCTTGATGTTCGGATTTGCCTGTGATGAAACGCCGGAACTCATGCCCATGCCGCTGATGTTCTCCCACAAGCTCTGCCGCAGACTGGCAACGGTACGTAAAAACGGTTCTCTGGATTTTCTGCGTCCTGACGGCAAAAGTCAGGTAACGATTGAATATGAAGATGGCAAGCCCAAACGCGTGGATACCGTTGTTATTGCAGCACAGCACAAACCGGATGTCAGCCATGAAGACCTCAAAGACGCGATTATCGAAGAAGTCATCAAAAAAGTGATCCCCAAAGAAATGAGAGACGGCGATACCAAGTATCTCATCAATGCAACCGGACGATTTGTGGTTGGCGGTCCCATGGGAGACTGCGGTCTGACCGGGCGGAAAATCATTGTGGATTCCTACGGCGGCTATGGAAGTCACGGCGGCGGATGCTTTTCCGGCAAAGACCCGTCCAAAGTGGATCGCAGCGCGTGCTATATGGCTCGCTATATTGCCAAAAATATCGTGGCAGCCGGGATCGCCAGAAACGCCAAAGTGCAAATGTCTTATGCCATCGGCGTGGCGCAGCCCATTTCGCTCATGGTGGATCTGATGGGAACCGGCAAAGTCGCGGATGAAAAGGTTACCGAAGCTGTAAAAGCGCTTTTCGACTTGAGACCCGCAGCGATCATCGAATTTCTGAATCTGCTCAGACCCATTTATCACAAAACGTCTGCTTACGGTCATTTCGGAAGAACAGAGCCGGAATTTACATGGGAAAAAACGGATATGGCTGAAGCATTGAAAGATCGGGTAGGATTAAAGTAGAGGATGTGTTACGTGTCAGGTGAGAGAGGAGTTTTAAATTTGAATTACGATGTTAAAGATATTGCACTGGCAGAATCCGGTGCGCTTCGAATCGAATGGGCAAACCAGAGTATGCCGGTCTTAAACCGCATCAGAGACAGATTTGCAAAAGAGCAGCCGCTCAAAGGTATCACGCTTGCCGCATGTCTGCATGTAACCACTGAAACTGCTTCGCTGATGCAGGTACTGAAAGCCGGAGGCGCGAATGTGTTTCTATGCGCTTCCAATCCCTTAAGCACTCAGGATGATGTGGCAGCTTCTCTGGTTAAAAACGATCAGATTCCGGTATTTGCCATCAAAGGCGAAGACAACAAAACCTATTACAGGCACATCAACGCTGTTTTGGATGCCAAGCCGCAATACACGATGGATGACGGTGCGGACTTGGTATCAACATTGCATTCGGATCGCACCGAAGTGCTGTCCGGCGTCAAAGGCGGGACTGAAGAAACGACCACCGGCATCATTCGTTTGAGAAGTATGGCAAATGACGGCGTGCTGAAATATCCCATTATCGCGGTCAATGATGCCAAAACCAAGCATTTTTTCGATAACCGCTACGGCACGGGTCAAAGCACGATGGATGGTATTATCCGGGCAACCAACCGTCTGGTCGCGGGAAGCAATTTCGTGGTCTGCGGCTACGGATGGTGCGGCAGAGGCTTGGCAATGCGGGCAAAAGGCATGGGTGCGAATACGATTATCACCGAGGTTGATCCGCTCACCGCTCTCGAAGCAGTCATGGACGGATTCTGGGTCATGCCGATTGCAGAAGCTGCCAAAATCGGGGATTTCTTCTGCACCCTGACCGGCAATATCAAGGTGATCCGCAAAGAGCATTTCGAAGTGATGAAAGACGGCGCGATTGTTTCCAATTCCGGTCATTTCAATGTGGAACTCGATCTGGACGGCTTGAATGAGCTTCCCAAATCCAAGCGCGTGATTCGTCTGTGTATTGAAGAGCATGTTCTGAACAAAGGCAGACGAATCACAGTACTGGGAGACGGTCATGTG